>DATJYH010000055.1:0-3258 GCA_035499675.1 Puia sp. | reverse complement strand
TTTTTCCCATTGAAGTACCAGTCCCGATACAGCGCCCGTGTCCGGATAAGCACGAATATGATCTGTCAGTTTTTGGAGGTAGTCCCCTGGTACTTCAATATCATCATCACAAATAAATATCCAGGGGGAAGTAGCTGCCCGAATGCCGGTATTGCGTTGCAGGCATACAGATTTTTCCGTGCGCAGATATCGTATGTTCAACCCCGTGGCAGAGGCAAAATCTGCGGGTTGCAGCGGATGCTCGCCGGAGTCCACGATGATAACCTCGTTCAGGGGGAAGGTAGACTGATCGAGACAGCCGATCAGGGAGAGCAGTCTCGATTTCCGGTTGCAGGTGGCTATGACAACACTGATGTTCAACGATGCAGGCAGGTTTATCCTATTATATGCGGAGATTGGGAGAAAAAGTTGCCTGCCAAATTATTTTTTCGGGAAAAGCAACCTGGGGGTTCCTTTCCCCGTTCACATTAACAGCTTGAGTCACATTGATAAAGAACGGGATTGGAGTTGCCGATGCGATCGGTTTATTATCTCAACAACATATGCCTAAGGCAAGTCATATTCTTTTTTCTCATTCTTATTTTCTTCGGCTTGATCCGAAACAATGGGAAACCGGGAGGCCCTATCCCCCGCTGGGCACTTTATACGCGGCTGCCCTCCTTCGTTCACAGGGCTACCAGGTCGCATTGTTTGACAGCATGTTTGAGAAAACAGCAGAGGCCATTCTCCCACAGTTTGATCGTTGTCCGCCCGCCTATTTTGTATTGTATGATGATGGATTCAACTACCTGACCAAGATGTGTCTTTCGAATATGCGGGAGGCTGCGTTCAGGATGATACGATTCGCCTGTGAACGGGGTGTGAAGGTCCTGGTATCGGGTTCGGACTCCACCGACGAATATCAGAAATACCTGGAGCAGGGGGCCGATGTGGTTTTGACAGGGGAGGCCGAGCAGACGTTACTGGAGTTGATAGGGGCAATCGAGGCAGGAACGACTGATTTTTCTTCTATCCGTGGAATTGCCTACAAGGAAAATGGGAGGATCATAAAAACACCGGCGCGGCCCGTGATAAAGGACCTCGACACGCTGCCCTTTCCTGCCTGGGACCTGGTTGACATCGAACGTTATCGTCAGAGTTGGTTAAACCATGCCGGTTACTTTTCGATGAATATGGCAACTACCCGAGGCTGTCCCTTTAAATGCAACTGGTGCGCCAAGCCCATCTACGGAAACCGGTATAATTCAAGATCTCCCGAAAATGTGGTAACGGAATTGAAATTCCTGAAAGAAAATTTCCAGGTTGATCACATCTGGTTCTGCGATGATATTTTCGGATTAAAACCCGGATGGGTAAACGAATTCGACAGGCTCCTGGACAAAGAAAATGTCCGGGTAAGATTTAAGATCCAGGCCCGTGCAGACCTCCTGTTGCAGGAAAATTACGTCCGGGCACTGGCAAGCGCCGGTTGTGAGAATATCTGGATGGGCGCCGAAAGCGGTTCGCAGAAAATACTGGATGCCATGGACAAGGGTATAACCGTGGAGCAGATCTACCAGGCAACCAGGATGCTGAGGCAATATGGGATCCACCCCTCTTTTTTTATTCAGTTTGGCTATCCCGGGGAGAGTTGGGAAGATATAACCCGAACCATTCATATGGTCAACGAACTGCTGCCATATGAAATAGGTATCTCTGTATCCTATCCGCTTCCGGGAACACTATTTTTTGAAAGAGTCAGGTCCGATATGAAAGAAAAGACACATTGGACGGATTCGGACGAATTGAAACTGATGTTTCGCAATACCTACCAGCCGGAGTTTTACAAACAATTGCACCGGTACGTTCATAAGAGTTACCGAAAACACCTGGCGCTGGAAAATATCCGCAGCATCCTGAAACGACCGGGTTCGCTCACCAGGACGGGTCTCAAAAAAGCAGCGTCGGTGGCATATTATATCCCGGCTGCCTTTGTAGCGAAACAAAAACTCGAAGCACTCGAAAAAATTCCCCGGGCATGATCCGCCTTGCCGATAGCGACGAACGACTGGCGGCCAGGGCGTTTAACAAACAGGCGCCACTGTTTGATAAACTGTATGCAACCAATAGCATTGTTCAATATAAAAGAGATCGGGTCAGAAGCCATGTGGAACAATGGCTCCTGCCAGGTAGTAAAATACTGGAGCTAAACGCGGGTACGGGGGAAGATGCCGTTTATTTTGCCGGTAAGGGACATCATGTTCATGCGACCGATATTGCCGCCGGCATGCAGGCTGTACTTATGGAGAAGGTCCGGCAGGCAGGCCTGGAGAACCTGGTCAGTCGCGAGCTTTGCTCATTCAACAACCTTGAACAACTGGAACAAAAAGGGCCCTATGATATGATTTTCTCCAATTTTGCAGGTCTCAATTGTACGGGCGATCTTAAAAAAACACTTACGGCATTCGATTCCCTTCTAAGGCCGGGAGGTGTTGCGACCCTCGTCGTGATGCCGGGATTTTGCCTCTGGGAAACGATGCTGTTGTTTAAGGGGAAGCTGAAGACCGCCACGCGAAGATGGTTGGGGAGCAAAGCGGTTACAGCACGTATTGAAGGGGTATATTTCAAATGCTGGTACTATCCTCCTCGCTATATCATTCGTCACCTGGGGTATCGGTTCGACCTCCTGGGTATTGAAGGACTATGCACGCTGGTGCCGCCGTCTTATGTGGAAAATTTTTCGGGGAAACATCCAGGGTTGTATAAGTTCCTGGTGCAGCAGGAGGGGCGATTGAAAGAGCGTCGGCCATGGAGATCCATCGGCGACTACTATATTATTTCTTTGAGGAAGAAGGGCTGATCCTTGTTCAACCTCAGTACAGCCTGTAACTTTTCCTGTAGTTCAATAAAACGTATACGGTGCAATGACAGGATCCTTTCCTGGAAGAAAACCGGGTTTGGTTTGGAGTAGTGTTTGCCGGTTCGCAACCCCATCCTGTTGCCTTTTATATTCAGCTCGAATTGATCTTCCTTCAGTTTCCATCTCCTGGTGGTCAAACGCATCAGGTAGTTGTCCAGCCAGTCCCCCAACATGTTGTTGAACAGGTATTCGATCATTTTTTTCAGACTCAACAGACCCGGGTGCTGCACCGTAATGGCCGTTCTTTCCGGCTGGTTGGGAAAATAGGACATGATCCAATTGTTGCTCTTGAAAAATTGGTCCAGCACAGGTTTGCCCTGCACAGGCAAAAGTGTAGCCAATTCCACAGCAGTGAAAAT
>DATJYH010000054.1:0-8399 GCA_035499675.1 Puia sp. | reverse complement strand
GTTGATCTTATCGTATAAAACAATATTGGTAAATGAAGGAAGGGTTCTTGTTTCGCTGCTGATACTTCCCGCGGTGATGGGGCAGCTGTCCCGGCTGCAGGAAACCATGGCCGTCATAATCCCGATCGTTGCAAAAATCGTATATATATCTACGTTATATTTCTTCATAAGTTAGAATTTATAGCCGATGCCCCATTGAATAAAATCGGCTTTGAAGAAATGCGTTTTCAACCCGGCATTGAGCAAAAAATGATCCGTCAGCCGGAACCTGAAGCCAATGACCTGGTATACCCAGCTTACCGGGTAGTTGTTATACAGATACACCCCAAATTGCAGGGGCAGGGAGAATTTTCCCACCACGTATTCGTAGGAGCCGTACAGGCTGACCTCAGTTTTGGACTGGCTCTGGTCAAATGCATAGGTCGGTGAATTGGGAATTTCCCTGGTCAGGGATGGATCATAGGTGACATTGAATCCTCCTCCAAAACGACCGGTGTTGGAATAGTCCCTCAGGACTTCAAAATTTACAAGCGTTACCAGGTAGCTTGCACTCTCCAAGGGGTATGCTTCTTTGATGGCGCCGGACAGGAACACATAGTAATTCCATTTTTTTACCATCGGCGGCAGGGGCCTGCTGATCATTTTCAATGCCGGGTTTACACTATACCGCATCCCCACTGTCAGCGCAGGGATATTCAACCCGAGATTCGGGAGATGAGTGGAGCCATTGGACAGATGAGTAAATGAAAAGCCCAGGTCCATGCCAAGATGTTTTTGCAAACGAAAGGCAGCCGACACCCTCAGGTTGATGCAAGCATTGAGATGGGTCCCGATGACCAGGTTTTCATAATTCGTTTCCACATTAAACGGCTTCTGGACCCAGCCTGCGCCAATTCCGACGCGGCAATTGAGGGAAAAGCCCTGTTGACGGTACAGCGGCAGGTTGATGAATGGAAAGATGCCCGCAAGATTCCCCAGGTATTGATGACTGCCCGAATTTCCAAACAGGATGCCCAGGCCAAGGACCGGGTAGCCGCTCAACTGCTGCCAGTTTTTTACGCCCGTGGTTTGCGTGCTGATGTCCAGTTCACCCAGCAGCGGCCGGCTGTCCAGTATGGATTGCAGCTTCACATTGCCCGCATTGTACAACCCATAGTGAAAGGCACCCATGAAGGACAGCGTATTGAAGAAATGTTCTTTTTCTTCCTGGCATAAGGCCCTGGTGGGACAAAACAAACCCGTGACCATGAGCATAAAAAGAATCTTCCTTCGGATTCGACTGATCAGCTGGATGGGTAGAAAAAACTGCATGTAAAAAATTGAAGCTACAACGGTGCAAAAACGGATTGGGGATTTTTTAACGGCAGGTCAATGGGTGAATTCCGGTTGAAAAATCTGCGAACAGATAAGGATGAGATCTTTCCCAAATGAGGCGGATTTTCCCGTTTGCGTTTTTCCGGACTGGTCATTTTTTTTATTCAAAGGGTGAGCTGATTTTTCAAATATAGGAATATCCGGCAATACGCGGGAAGCGTGTCCGGCCACCCATCCGCAATTTTTCCCGGAAACACAAAACCGTTAACTTACAGCCTCCTCACTGACCGTCACCCGTCAATTTTTTCCATGGAAAACACGCTCCGATTTTCCTGCAGGCGACTGCTGCGCCGACCCAATTTTTTTTTCATGATCTGTTTAATTGCTTGTTGTATCCAGGCAACAACGGGCGATGCTCAAACCGAACCGTTGACCCGCCAGGAAAAAGACCGGATACACAAAAAGCGGTTAAGGCACTTATCGGATTCTGTGTGGAAGAAAAATATTGAGATCACCGATACCTCGGCTGCATTGATCATCAACCGGATTGAGAACATCAACAGCACCCTCAGCAATATCAATGATGTTATTGACCGGGGATACGATACTTCCGAGATCGTCGAAAACCTGCCCGCATTTGACCGTACCATCCGCATGGTGAAATACAATTTTTCCAATATGGGGGAAGGACTTGACCTGAACAGGTTATCGCTCCTGCAAACCAGGCTGGATGAAATGGGCGAGGATCTGAAGGATTGGCAGGGGTCCCTGTTGGCATATTATACTGAACTGGTGGGACTGAGTACGCAGATCCGGACGATGGCGAAAGACTCCGCCATCAAAAACCTGCCGGCTGATACCGCCCTCCGTTTTTTGTATCTCCGTCAGTCAAAGGAACTCCAGGTACAGTGGCGGTCGGCCGACACGATTACGCGCAAGACCATGTTTAAAATAGACGCGCTCCAAAGCCGGGTGTCGTCCATGTATTTCGAAGTGCTGCCGCTTCAGAAGCAGGTAAAGCAACTTATCAAAACATACAACAGAAAGGCATTTGGCAATGAATACGGTTATTTGTGGGAAGCAGGATCCGTGGACGCCGGAAACCGATCGCCGGCTATCCCTTTCTCCAGGTCGGCACAGATCAGTATCCGGATCTTGGGTTATTATTTTAGCAATAACTGGCAACGCATCGTTGTCAATCTCGCACTTTTTGTGGGATTCATGCTATGGGTTCTTATCAACCTGCACAGGATAAAGCACAACAATCCTTCGGCAACTGAAAGGCTGAAATACAGCAGGGGGCTACCCGTATTGGCGGCATTGCTGTTTACGCTGATCCTGGCCCCCTTTCTTGACCTGCACCAGCGACCTCCCCAGCAATACATCGGTTTGCTGCAGCTTTTGCTGACCCTGGTAATTACCCTGCTGGTAGTCAACAAATGGCCCAAATCACTCTTCGGTTATTGGATACTGATAGTAGTGCTGTTCCTGGTGCATATGGTGATGGGGCAAAATCCCGATGTTACACGAACTGACCGCTTTGTGATGCTGGGGATCAATCTCGCATCCATCGCAACGGGGTTTGGCTTTTTCAAACAACTAAGGCAGAACCGGCAGTTCTTTCCCGGTTATATGGGCATGATCATGATACTATTCATCCTGATGCAAACCGGGGCTGTTGTCTGCAACCTGTTTGGCCGCGTGACCCTGGCCCAGGTACTGCACAATGCGGCTATATCGGGACTGGTATTAGCCGTCGGGCTGGTTGTTTTCATGGATGTGATACTGGAAGCCGTGTACCTGCAGTTGGAGGCCGACAAAAAATCAAAACGGTTTACCGCCTATCTCAATTATGAGAACGTGCAGTCTCATTTGCGCCGGATGCTGACCATTGTGGCCGGTTTGTTCTGGCTGATCAACCTGGCGCAGAACCTGAATATCTACGATACAGTGTACGATGCGGTGGCGGATTTCCTGGGTACCGAACGGAATATTGGCAGTGCAAGTTTCAGTTTTGGAAGTATCCTGATCTTCTTCTTTATTGTGTGGCTGGCCAATATCCTCCAGAAATATATCGGTTATTTTTTTGGAGACAGCGGCGACGATATGTTACCCGAAAAGAAGACCAGGCTGGGAACTTCCATTCTGCTTGTACGCCTGCTGGTGCTGACGGCTGGATTTTTCCTCGGTATCCTTGCTTCGGGTATTCCGCTTGATAAAGTGACCATCGTGATAGGAGCCCTGGGAGTCGGCATCGGCCTGGGATTGCAGAATATTGTGAACAACCTTGTGTCCGGTGTGATCCTGGCCATTGAACGCCCCATACAGGTCGGCGACCTGATCGACGTGGGGTCCAGCAGCGGACGTGTCAAAGAAATCAGTATCAGGTCAACGAGGATACTCACGGCTGATGGTGCGGAAGTGATCATCCCCAACGGGGATATGCTGTCACAAAAACTCGTAAACTGGACGCTCAACAACAACCACCTGCGCGTGGAAATAAACCTGAAAACAGCTGATGCTGCAGACCTGGCAAAAATAAAGTCCATCATCCTGGCAACACTGGTTCCCGATGCGGAGGTTATGAAAACGCCTGAGCCGCAGGTGCTGTTCCGATCCGTCAGCCAGACGGGTACAGACATCCAGGTTTTGTTCTGGGCTTTTGATATCAATAAATGGACCCAGTTGAAAAGTGACATGATAGAAAAGATCAGTGCCGCCTGCCGGGAGCAGGGGATACAGCTACTGTAGGAGAGTCGGTGGTCGGGAGTCCGGAGTCCGGAGTATGATCAGATACATGATACGGGATGCGGGATACGAGATGCGGGTCATGGTGCATCTCTTTTTCTGAAAGTTGACATTTTATGTGGAACCGGCCATCTTCAGTAGCAACAAATAGTATTATATAGGCAAAAAGCCTGGCTTATCAGTTCACGATATTAACTCATATCCCGCATCTGACTATCGACTCTCGCCTCCAGGCTCACAACTCCCACCCTTTCCTATACTCCCTCACCAGGAATTGATTGGCATCTTTGTTGTTCGTGATTTTCATGCTTGCTGAATCGTATTCCACTTTTTTGCCAGCCCGCAACGCCACAGCTCCCAGGAGGATGGTCTCGGATATGGGACCGGCCAGCAGAAAACTTCCGGGCGACTGTGTTTTATTCCTGAATGCATCGATCCAGGTGTTGTCGTTTCTTTCCACTTTTTCCTTGGGCAGCTGGCTGCCGTTCAGGTATTCGCGCATACTGCTTTCCGGTAGGAGCCGGGGGGTTTCGCAGCGGAAGTCTGCCAGTATCTTCCCCTTGTCGCCAACAAACATCATCCCCTCCCTTTCCAGCGTTTTGCCATCCGCTTCCAGTTCATCGGGAATCCGTGGACGCATACCGCCATCATACCAGAATAACTCGAAGGGGGGTAATTCCTCCTGCTGGGGGAATTTAAAACGGATCATACAGGAATAAGGGAATGCCACGTTATTGATGACCTCGTCGCTCACCTGGTTGATAATGGCGCAGGTAGTGGTGCCGCAGGCTTCTGCACTCAGGGGTGCCGTACGGATACCCAGTGTCAGGAAAAGGGGCCACAGGCTATAGTGCCCCATGTCTGCGATGCTGCCGCCGCCGAAATCGTACCATCCGCGGAAAACGCAATTGGTATAATTGGGATGATAGGGCCGGTCTGGTACCGGGCCCAGCCAGAGATTCCAGTCAAACCCATCTGGTATGGGAACTGTTTCAACGGGGTTGGTAGTCCACTGCGGCCATACGGGCCTGTTAGACCAGTTATGGATTTCACGTAGTGTGCCGATAGCGCCCTCGTGGATCATTTTTTTCACCACGTCATTTCCATTGATCTTGCTATAAGCCAGCAGGTGCGTGCTCACGCCCGTGGTCCTCGCAGTTTCGATAGACATCCGGGCTTCATACATGCGGTTGGCAATGGGTTTGTGGATGACCACATGCTTGCCTTTTTTCATGGCGGCAATGGCAATGGTGGCATGGTGATGGTCAGGCGTCATGATCTTTACCGCGTCCACATCCCTTTCCTTTTCGAGAAGTTCCCGGAAATCTGCATAGGAGGCACATCCCTTGTAACCGGCGCCGCCCGATGAACGTGCATAATATTTGTTGACAAACTCCTGTCCGATATCCCGTCCGCCGGGAATTCCTTTCAGGTCACTCCCCCAGTTGGGATCTTTAATGCCCTTGCGAATCAAATCACGGATCTCATCGGGCGACCAATCCACATAGTTTGTGCTCATCTTATTCGGATCACAAACGGCTACGATCCGTAATGCGGGATTGTTGATGAGTGCGGTCATTTCACGCATGCCCTGGGTGCCGCAACCAATATAAGCCAGGGTGAGCTGGTCGCTGGGAGCTACAAAACCCGGTCCGCCCAGCACCTGCCTGGGAACGATGCTGAATGCCAGCGAAGCCTTGGCGGTCGTGTCAAGGAATCTGCGCCGGCTGATGCTTTTTCGGGGTGTCATTTTTGTAAACGTTTATTTTTGTGTTGGAGAATAGCAGCAGTACTATAAATCTAGCAATTATAGTTGCAGGCCGCGCATCTTTAATTTTTCTCTTTAAAAAAAATTGTATGCTGACAAGAACGCCCGGATTCCTGAAGCGGGTCCTTTTCTGTTTGCTGTACCCGGCTCCCAATTTTGTGATTTGCCAGGAGCCCCCGCAGATCCCTTTATGGCCCAATGGGGCTCCCGGTTACGAAAACCGGAAAAATGAACCCGAAGAGGCAAAGGACTGGTGGATAAAAAACGTGCACAATCCTTCTATTACTGTGTTTCTACCGCCAAAAGAGAAAGCTACGGGTGCGGCCGTTCTGATATGCCCCGGAGGCGGGCACCGCACACTGGTGTATAACGCGGAAGGCCGGGATCCGGCGGTATATTTGAATAGCCTGGGCATTGCGGCGTTTGTTTTAAAATACCGGCTTGCACGAGAGGAAAATTCTCCCTATTCGCTCGACAAAGAAGTGAAACAAGATGTTTATCGTGCCATGCGGCTGGTAAGAAGTCGTGCCAGGGAATGGAACATTGATACGGGTCGCCTCGGTATCATGGGATTTTCCGCCGGCGGTGAGTTGGTGAATATGATCGCCTATCATCCCGGCTACGGGGATCCGCGCGCAACCGATCCCGTTGACAGGCTCAATGGGAAACCCGATTTTTCGATCCTCATCTACCCGGGACCCTATGGTATTCCGGACCAGGTGCCCCGCGATGCGCCCCCGGCTTTTTTGCTGGTAGCGGAGGATGACAGCTGTTGTTCCGTGTCCGTGATGAAACTCCTGCATGACTACCGCGAGGCACGGGTACCCGTGGAAGCACACATATATGCACAGGGAGGTCATGGGTTCAATATGGGCTATCGCTCCACGCTGAGTTCTTTGAAAGCCTGGCCGCAAAGGCTGGTGGAATGGCTAACGGATATGCATATCCTGGCTCCGTTGGAGGAGAAGAAGGGCAAGTGATTCGGGGTACGAGTCGCGGGATGCGGGCCACGGGATAAAAGCCTTATACTGGTGATACTATCTATCCGATTCATGTCATAATAAGGTCTTGCCGACCTCGAATCCCGCATCCGCTGCACCCGCCGAATCCGTTTCAGGCGGAGTAAGCGGGCATCCCATATTCCGTTACCCTTCCCCCTCGGGTTTTGTCTTTTTCTTCTTTTTTTGTTTTGAGTAGATTTTTTTTGCTTTGTCCACCAACTCAATAAATTCTTTCTGACTTACATCATTGGGGTCGAAGGATTGGGTAGCCATTTCTATGATATCATCCCAATTGATATCTTTCATAAAAGGGGATTTTTTCAAAAGACCGCCAAACATAGCCACGGCAGTGGCAAATCGATAGCTCGACGGCAGCTCATTAAAGCTGCTGGCCGCAAAGGGAAAATCATAGCCGGTGGTTCGCCCGATGCTGTCGCCGGGAAGACGATAGTGCAGGTCAGCTCGCGCAAAACCTTTTTTGCCCGGTTGGATCAGGTCCAGGTTTTGATTGGCAGGATTTATTTCAAATATGCTTACCAGCGAGTGACCGGATCCGATCTCGCCTCCCTGTATCCCTTTTGACGAATCGGACAGGGCCTGCAGTTTGTTGTCGAACCCAATGAGGCGATAACGCTTTACTACATCAGGGTTAAAGCTGATATCCAGGTAAGCGTCGTCGGCTACGGCGTACACCGTTTGCGTAAATTCCTGCATCAAAACTTTTTCCGCCTCTTTTTCTCCATCGAGGTAGGCAAAATTCCCGTTCCCTCTCTTGGCGAGCACTTCCAGTTTAGAGTCCTTGTAATTTCCCATGCCTACGCCCAGGCAGGTGAGATAGATGCCCCATTGGCGATGCGTCAGGATCAATCGTTCCAATTCATCTTCGGTGGTCTGGCCTACATTAAAATCACCATCCGTAGCCAGGATCACCCGGTTGTTGCCACCTTTAATAAACTGGCTTTTTGCGAGCCGGTAGGCTGCGCGGATACCGGCCTCACCCGGAGTGGGACCGCCCGGGTTCAGTTCCTCGATGGCTTTCAGTATCTTTTTTTTATTCCCGCCGGATGTAGGCTGCATCCATACACCTACTGTGCTGCCATACACCACGATGGATACCGTATCCTTGTCGCGCAGGTTTTTCACCAGCAAACCAAAGGCGGATTTGAGCAGGGGCAGGCGGTTGGGCAAATCCATGGAGCCCGACACATCAATCAGGAAAACGAGGTTGGCGGGCGGTATTTTTTCGATGTCCGCTTTTTTCGCGCATACATGCAGGTACAACAGCAGGTTGTCGGCATTCCAGGGACATTCGGATAGATAAGAATTAAAAGAAAAATTACTATCAGCTACCGGTGCAGTATAGTCGAAATTAAAATAGTTCATCATCTCCTCGATCCTTACAGCATCGGGCGGAACAAAGCTCTCCATATCCAGGAAGCGACGCACGTTGCTATAGGAAGCCTTGTTGATATTGATGGAGAAGTCTGTTTCCGGGAACCTGGATGTTTCAACAAATTCGTTCTCGATCAGGGAACTATAGGTTTCGGCACCTACCGTCCAGCCTTTCC
>DATJYH010000053.1:0-2801 GCA_035499675.1 Puia sp. | reverse complement strand
TTCAGGGGCAATCTTACCGATCAGGGTGCCATGTTGTATTGGGAAATGAACAGTACCCCCGGTATCGCCATGTACAATGTGCAGCGATCGGCAGACAGGGTCAACTACCAAACCATCTCGGCTCAAAACAATGATGGTCAGACAAACTTCAGCTATGGCGATGCAACAAAATTTGAGGGTGCAATCTATTACCGCATTCAGCTGGTATACCAGGATGGACACAACGCCTACTCACAGATCCTGGCACTTGACCGGTATGCCAACGACCTGTTACAGATAACTGCCCTGTTGCCCAACCCGGCCACTGATCAGCTTACACTTTCCTTCTATGCAAAAGAACCCGCAGCCGCGGAGATCATGATATGCAATGCGTATGGCCAGCGACTCAGCACAAGGCCATTTACCTTTAATACGGGTTATAACAGATTTACGTTACCGGTCAACAACCTGGCATCCGGAGTTTATTTCCTGCTGGTAAAGGGAAAAAATATACAGTCGGTAAAAAGATTTGTCAAAATGGGTCAACCCTAACGGTTCTCGCGCTAACCCGTAAGAAAATGCTACATGATATCCAGGGCCTTTGCAAACCAGGTGCAGGTAAAGGGCAGTACAAGAATACAAACACCTCCAATGGATCGGTACAAACCAAAAAAAGCCACTACAGACACTAAGAAAAGAAGCCAATACAGTCCGGTTGATTTTTTTGAACTATCCATTTACAAAAATTTGCAGCGAAAATAAATAAAATCATCCATCCGGCTGTAATGTTTTGAAATTTTCTTTCTAACTCATCGTTTTGCTATAAATTCGCCCGGTTAATGTAAAAACCACACTAAGGATAAGTTTCTATTGTGTCCCCTTTCGTAGTCAGATCAATAATTATCGTCAGAGATGAAAGTTCATTTTTATTTGAGGTTCCATACAAGGGTCGGTCAGGTGTTATACATAAGAGGAAATATCAGGGAGTTGGGCAGTGAGGAGCAGGGGAAGGTCCTGGCGATGACATACCTAAACGAAGAGTTCTGGCATGGAGTCATCGAAGTGGATCCCCAGGAACATTCCTCTTTTCAATACAATTATATACTTCAAAACAAGGATGGCAGCCAGGTGCCGGAGTGGGGGGATGACCGCAGGGTTGACCTGGAAAAAGAAGACATCAACGAAATTCAATTAATTGACACCTGGAATCACGCCGGCGAATATGAGAACGCGTTTTTTACTTCACCGTTCCAGGAAACCCTGCTAAAACATCACAAAAGCCTGCATCGGGGAAAAGCTGGTAAATCATACACCCATATCTTCAAGGTAAAGGCACCGTTACTAAAAAAAGAGGAGGTTGTTTGCATCAGTGGTAGTGGCAACGCGCTGGGCGAATGGGAAACCAATTCCCCGTTATTGCTTTCGCCCGAAGGGAACTGGTGGGTTTGCAAAATAAAATTACCCAAGGAATCTTTCCCCGTTTCCTACAAATACGGCGTTTATGACCTCAAGCACAAAAAGTTTGTAACCTATGAGAGTGGTAGCAATAGGATTCTGCATGGGGATGCACTGAAAAAAAAGATCACCCAACTACATGATGGATTTATTCATTTGCCCAATAACAGCTGGCACGGCGCCGGCGTTGCGATTCCGGTGTTCAGCCTGAGAAGCAGGGAATCCTTTGGCGTAGGTGAATTTACAGACCTGTCCCTGCTGGTGGACTGGGCCCGGAAAGCCGGGCTTAAGCTGATCCAGCTGTTGCCGGTCAACGACACATCCGCCACAGGGACCTGGGCCGATTCATATCCCTACGCTGCGATCTCCGCCTTTGCCCTGCATCCTATTTATCTTAACCTGGAAAAGGTAGCGGGCAAAAAGAATGCCTTCCTCTTAAAACCATTGGCGAAAAAACAAAAACAGCTCAATGCCTCTCCCAACCTGGACTATGTGGAAGTCATCAAATCCAAGTTGTCAGTTATTAAAGAACTGTTTGGACAACTGAAAAACGAATTCCTGGAAGATGAGTCCTTTCAGGCTTTTTTTGAACAGAACAAGCATTGGCTGGTGCCCTACGCCGCTTTCTGTTACCTGCGCGACCTCAACGGCAGTTCAGATTTTACCAAATGGAAACAGCATAGCGAATACAACCGGAAAGCCATCGAGAAATTTGTATCGCCTGGAACGCGGCATTATGATACCATCGCCCTGCATTATTTTATTCAATACCACCTGCACCTGCAACTTCGGGATGCTACCGACTACGCGCACAAGCATGGCATCATCGTAAAGGGAGACGTTCCCATCGGCATTTACCGTTACAGCTGTGATGCATGGATCGAGCCCTGCCTTTACCACATGGACATGCAGGCCGGCGCTCCACCGGATGATTTTGCGATAAAAGGACAAAACTGGGGATTTCCCACCTATAATTGGGAACAAATGGCGAAAGACGGGTTTCATTGGTGGAAGAAACGCTTTGAGCAGATGGCCAATTATTTTGACGCATTCCGCATCGACCATATCCTGGGGTTTTTCCGCATATGGAGCATACCGCTGCCATCGGTCGAAGGTGTCATGGGACATTTTGACCCCGCGCTGGCGGTACACATCAGCGAATTCAATGAAAGAAATATCTGGTTCAACCATCACCGGTATACCTACCCGTTTATCAACGACGCGGTGCTTTGGGAGCTGTTTGATCACCAGTCAGACCAGGTCAAATTAAATTTCCTGGTGGATGCCGGTGGCGGACTCTTTGAATTAAAAGAGGGTTTTGGCACGCAACGGCAGGTGGAAGATCATTTTGCAACGCTGGAAAAAAA
>DATJYH010000052.1:0-15370 GCA_035499675.1 Puia sp. | reverse complement strand
CAACAATGCCTTCTTTCTTTGTTTGTATAACCAACGCCCGGTTGGGTTTGCCAAAATAAAAAAACAATCACCCAATAAAAAAATACCGGCCGACCGCCAGATGGAATTGCAGAAAATATACCTTCTTCAGGAGTATCATGGAACGGGGGCTGCCCCGGCGTTGTTGAAAGCAGTGCTCGACCTGGCAGAAGACATCAGGCCCGATTACCTCTGGCTGGATGTGTTGATACAAAACGCAAGAGCGATTCGCTTTTATGAAAAGAATGGATTTGCAAAATGGGCCAAACATTTCTTTGTCATCGGCTCGCAGCGTTTTGAATACGACGTGATGCTGCTCCCGGTGAACAGCACTGCGCTCCCGGATGAGATATCCCTGCAAACTGATCGTTGCGGAAATTGGTAATGGTCACTGCTGAAATTTCCTCTCATACAGACTTAACAAAATTTTTGCATAGCCGTCTCAGCGCTGATGCAAATTGAAAACATCTGTAAAAAAAATTTTCATTAACCCATCCGCCACATTTACATCATTGCACATTTGCACATCCGCACATTTGCACATTCGTTTTTCGTACCTTTCTGTCTGAAGCAGACAAGTTTATGAACATCGAGCAACAAAGGCTGCAGGATATTTCCTGGAAAAAATGGGGTTCTTATTTGTCGGAACGCCAGTGGGGTACCATACGGGAAGACTACAGTGCCGACGGGGATGCCTGGAACTATACCACACATGAAATGGCTAGAAGCAAGGCCTGGCGTTGGGGGGAGGAGGGGATTGGAGGCATCTGCGACGATCAGCAGCTCCTGTGTTTTGCGGTGGCGCTTTGGAATAAAAAAGACGCGATCCTGAAAGAACGGATGTTCGGGCTCAACGGCAAGGAAGGAAATCATGGTGAAGATGTGAAGGAGCTCTACTATTACCTTGATGCCACTCCTACGCACTCCTATATGAAGATGCTGTACAAATATCCGCAGGCGGCCTTTCCCTATGAACAGCTGCTGCAGGAAAATCAGCGCAGGACAAAGATGGATCCCGAGTTTGAATTGCTGGATACGGGCATCTTCAACGACGATCGGTATTTTGATGTTTTTATTGAATATGCCAAGGCCGGTCCGGAAGATATCCTGATCCGGATCACCGCAGTGAACCGGGCTAAAGAAGATGCGTCACTTCATGTATTGCCTACCCTTTGGTTTCGCAATACCTGGGCGTGGGGGTATGACAGCTATATGCCAGAGATATTTGCGGTCAAAGATGATATCGTTGAAATCCGCCATCGGGCCCTGGGCAATTATTGGTTTTACAGCAACGACTGCAGGGAATTGATGTTCTGCGACAATGAGACCAACTCCACGAAACTGTATCAAAGCCCCGACGGGAAAAAATACTGCAAGGACGGGATCAACGATCACCTGCTGCAGCATGCGGATAGCATCAATCCCGACCGTGGAGGCACCAAGGCCTGCGCGAACTATGACCTGACCATTCCGGCCGGGCAGTCGCATGTGGTCAGCCTCAGGTTGACCAAGGACCCCAATCCCCACCCCTTCGAGGGATTTGAAGATATTTTTAAGCTACGGATCAGCGAAGCCGACGAATTTTATGGTGCGCTTCAACATAATATCCAGTCGCCGGATGCGAAGATGGTACAACGACAGGCATTTGCCGGTATGCTCTGGTGCAAACAGTTTTACTATTATGACATCGCTCAGTGGTTGCGTGGCGATCCCTCCTGTCCGCCACCGCCGCCTCAACGGCTGAAAGGCCGGAACAACGACTGGCAGCACCTGAACAACGCAGACATTATTTCGATGCCAGACAACTGGGAGTATCCCTGGTATGCGGCCTGGGACCTGGCTTTCCATTGTGTTTCCTTTGCGCTTATTGACCCGGCCTTTGCCAAACAACAACTGCTGCTACTCACCCACGAATGGTATATGCATCCCAATGGCCAGCTGCCAGCGTACGAATGGAACTTTAACGACAGCAATCCCCCTGTGCATGCCTGGGCCGCCTGGCGGGTGTACGAGCTGGACAGGCAGTTTAGCCAAACCAGTGGAGATACCCGGTTCCTGGAAACGGTATTCCATAAACTGATCATAAATTTCACGTGGTGGGTTAACCGAAAAGATGCGGAGGGGAACAACATTTTTGAAGGTGGATTCCTGGGTATGGACAATATCGGGGTCTTCGACCGCAACAGCGTACAATTGCCGGCCGGCGGCCGGTTGGAACAGGCAGATGGCACAAGCTGGGTCGCCATGTATTCGCTCAACCTGATGCGGATTGCGCTGGAGCTGGCTAAAACCAATTCAGTATACGAGGACATGGCCAACAAATTCTTTGAGCATTTTATGTACATAGCGGGCGCCATGAATAACATGGGAGTGGATGGGGAAGGCCTCTGGGATGCGGACGACGAGTTTTATTACGATGTCATCAAACTGCCGAATGACGGCACCGTAAAAATGAAGATCCGCTCCATGGTGGGTCTCGTACCCTTGTTTGCCGTGGAAGTACTGGACGACGATACCATGCAAAGCCAAACCGAATTCGCCAACAGGCTGAAATGGTTCCTGGATAACCGCCCCGACCTTGCCAGCCTGGTTTCCCGCTGGCATGAAAAGGGGGTAGGTGAGAAGCACCTGCTTTCCCTGCTGCGTGGGCACCGGATGAAGCGCATCCTCTACCGGATGCTGGATGAAACTGAATTCCTGAGCGACCACGGCATCCGGGCGCTCTCCAAATTTCATGAACAAAATCCCTACGTCTTTGTCATCGACGGGCAGCAGCTTAGTATCCAGTATACCCCCGGCGAATCAACCACGGGCATCTTTGGCGGAAACTCCAACTGGCGCGGACCGGTGTGGATGCCCCCCAACTACCTGATCATCGAATCGCTCCAGCGATTCCATCATTACTTCGGAGACGATTTCCGCGTGGAATATCCCACGCATTCCGGCCGGTATTTCTCCCTGAATGAAATCGCCAATGAATTGTCAAAACGGTTATTGTCCCTTTTTCTGCGGGACGCCAGGGGCAGACGAGCCGTATTTGGTGACAACGACAAACTACAGCAGGATCCGAACTTCAATAATTACCTGCTATTCTCCGAATATTTTCATGGCGACAACGGAAAGGGACTGGGCGCTTCGCACCAAACCGGCTGGACGGGTCTGATCGCCAAAATCATTCAACCGAGGGAAGGCGGCGTTAAGCTTTAGTTATTCACATTGTTTAAAAAAATTGTGTTGTCGCTGTTCTGTTCTTCCACAAAAAAATGTAACTTACTGGAAACCCGGAAAACCATTTCCCAACAGCCTCGGATTTAATTTCTCCCCCCGTCCCCCTGAAATACCACTGCTCATCACGTTGCCGTCCATTGAAAACATGCTTTAAAATCTAAAAAATGGAGGCCGTCATGAAAGTTCAACATCAATCTCCTTTTATCAATAAAAGGAAGAAAACCATTGAATTCCATATTTCTATTCTTGCTGCTTCACAAATTTCGCTGGCCGGTTCTTTTAACGACTGGGCTCATGGTGACCTCAAAATGAAAGCGGAGAAAAACGGTTTCTGGAAGATAGAGATTCCCATGCTGCCCCACGGAAAATACCACTATAAATTTTTTATCGACGATAAAATGTGGATGGAGGATATTGAGAATCCCCTCCGCGAACCCGATGGGGTAATTGGGTGGAACAGTGTGCTGACGATTTAGAAGATGACAGTTTACAGATGACAGACGATATCCCCTGGCATTCCTGTCCATAGTTATCTGTCAACCTTACACTTTTCCTGGCCATCATTTCAGCAACGCCTCCAGCATCTCATCAGCCACCAATTGATTTCCCTGGTCGTTCAGGTGTACCCGGTCGAGGGTAAGAATACCTGACTCCTTGTTTTCCGGGTTATTTTTGAGGTTGTAGGCAAGAAACCGCTGGCGCAGGTCTACCAGTTCGCAGCTGTATTTTGCGGCAAGGTTCCGCACGATTTGGCTGTAGCGATTCATATCCCCGTCCTGCTGGTTGCTGTAATCGGTTTTTTCGCCGATGACCGCCGGGGTGCAAAGAATAACACGGATGTTCCGGGCCTGCAGTTTTTTTATGATGGCTGTATAAAATCGCTCGAATTTATCGGCATCCGTTCCGGTCCCGAAACTGGTTTTGTGCCATACATCGTTGACGCCGATAAAAATAAAGACGATTTCGGGATTCTTTGCCAGCACGTCGTCGTCCATTCGCAGGTAGAGATCGTATACTTTGTTCCCGCCAATACCGGCACCGATCAATTCATATTGATCACCCAGTCCCTTTTTTGCAAGCGCATCGGCGATCCTGGTAATATACCCGCCCGGCTTCACCGCCGCCTCGGTAATGGAATCACCAAAAAAAATCACCCGTTTGACTTTCATCGTAGACATCGCTGTGCCGAATATGAGCAGGACGATCGCGATCCATCCTCTTACAAGATTTTTCATGATACCTTTTTTCAGTTGCCCGCTGCTGCAGGCGTTGCTCCACAAAATTAACTCTGTAGATTAAAAATACGTTCAATGCGTTGAATGAGTTCCAGGCAGGCACGCGCATTGTGATAAGGGCATTTCCAAAAACCTACTTTATCGTAACCCTGCATCAGGGATCCATCTTCCGCAACACCCCAAAACCATTCACCTTTTTCGGCGTCCCGAATGTATTGTTTGACATACTGCCAGCTCCGGATGGATTGTTGCATATATTTTTCATCGCCGGTAATCTGGTAGGCATTGAAAAAACCAACCATGGCCTCCGCCTGTGGCCACCAATGTTTTTCCGCTATCATCCGGCCGTTTTCCGATTCATATTTTAACCCGCCTTTTTCATCCACCGCTTCCATGACAGCATCCGATATCTTGACCGCGAGTGAACGCATGGCCAGGGCCCAGCCGGGATGCTGAATCACTTCGGCCGCCGATTGCATCAGCCATGCCGCTTCTATATCATGACCATAAGAGACAAGGTTTGACCTGACGGCCCAGTTTTCATCAAAAAATAAATTCAAATGATGGGTTTCATCATTTACGATGTGATGGGCAAATACCTCCAACAGTTTTTCGATTTGTTGTTTTAACGCTTTGTCGGGCCATACCAGGTACAGATTGGCATAAGCCTCCAAGATATGGAGGTGGGTATTCATGGTCTTTTTATCATTGGCGTCTTTTTCGCTGAGACGGAGATCACTGATCGCCGTCCAGTCGCGACGAAACGCTTCAAAATATCCCTTTCGCCTGGGATCAAAGGCATGGGATTCAATCAACCGATACATGCCAATGGCGAGTTCCAGCGCATCGGGTTCCAGGCTGGCCTTGTAATATTCGGTCAGTCCATAAATACAAAAAGCTATTCCATACACCTGTTTCCGGTCGTTTAGCACTTCTCCCCTGTAATCTACACTCCAGTAAACGGCGCCGTAATCCCGGTCGACGAAATGATCCAGGATATATTCGTATGCTCTCTTTGCAACGGCCAGGTATTCCTGTTTGGGGCTGTGACGGAAGGAGGCGGCAAAGGTCCAGAGTATACGACTGTTAAGCACTACTCCTTTGGGGGCGTCCGGAAAGACCCGGTTTTCATTGTCTATTTTACCATAAAATCCACCGTGGACCGGATCCGGGGCGTGCTCCATCCAGTAGGAAAGAATTTCCAGGAGTTCCTGCTGCAGTTCCTTTCCATATTGTTTGATACGATTTTTCATTGGCCAATCATTGTCAGAAGTTTTCTAATGCAGGTTATCCATGTTTATTATGCTAATGTACTTTTTTACGTTTTTTCAGGACGGCTTTGTTTTTGTCGATGATATGATACAATGTTTTAACCGATTCGTGGGAACGAAGTCCATCGGGAGGCGTGTGCATCATATAGTCCAGCAGTCTATCGATGCTGGTGGTGGCCACGTGCATCCGTGTATCGGAGGAAGCATAGTAGATATATACTGTTCCATCATCGTCTGCGATCCATCCGTTGGAAAAAAGCACGTTGGAAACATCCCCCACCCGTTCTTCCCCCCTGGGCGCCATAAAATATCCCCCCGGTTTGTAAATCACTTTGGTAAGATCCACGGCGTCCGTCATAAATAAATACAATACATAACGCAGGCCCGCAGCCGTGTTTCTTACTCCATGCGCCAGGTGCAGCCAGCCATGTTTTGTTTTGATGGGAGCCGGTCCCAACCCGTTTTTCGCTTCATACACCGTATGATATTTTTTAGGGTCGATGATGGTTTCTTCCTCAATGAAGGCATCGGTGATGGAATCCGATAACCCGAACCCGATACCACCTCCGCTTCCTGCGTCTATAAAGCCATCCTGTGGCCTTGTATAAAACGCATATTTTCCATTCACCCATTCCGGGTGTAACACTACGTTTCTTTGCTGTGCCGACCTTGTCCGGAGATCAGCGAGCCGCTCCCATTGCCGGAGATCCTTTGACCGCGCGATCCCGCAGGACGCGATGGCCGCAGACTGATCATAGGCCGGCGCAGTGGGGTCCCTCCTCTCCGAACAAAAAATTCCGTAGATCCAGCCGTCTTCATGCGCCGTCAGCCGCACATCATAAACGTTTGTTTCGGGATGATGTGTTTCGGGCATCCATACCGGGTAGTCCCAGAACCTGAAACGGTCAATCCCGTTCGGACTTTCAGCAATCGCAAAGAATGATTTGCGATCGTTGCCTTCCACCCTGGCCATCATCAGGTATTTTCCCTCCCATTTCAGGGCACCGGCGTTGAATACAGCGTTGATGCCAAACCGCTCCAGCAGGAAGGGGTTGGTTTCCGGATCAAGATCGTAGCGCCAGGACAACGGAACATCCGCGGCGGTGAGCACAGGATTTTTGTACCGGTCATAAATGCCGTTCCCGTCCTTTTCCATTTCATTGGAACGCTCCAGCCTTTGCTGCTGCGCGTACTCCAATTTTTCCAGTCGTTTCCTGAATGTTTTGTTCATAGCATTGATCATTTAGCAACCGTTAATACTCACTCAGCCTGTTCCACCAGGTTTTTTTCAAGATGAAGATGATCACTGCCAGCAGGGCCAGCGTAATCATCAATGGAAATTTCAACCATAGCACCAGGTACATGGGCAGTATGGTAAGACACAATTGCCCGATAATCCCCAATGCCACGTTGAACATATTGATCCCAAAGTTTTTGTTTCCGACAAAATTTTCATCTTTTGCGATGATCCGGTCATGAACCGGTTTCCAGAAACCCCATGGGCGCACCACCTTGTAAAATGATTCCAGGGTATCCATGTCCGTTGGGGGCGCGGCATAGGAACCGATCACGGATCCGGCCAGGGAAAGGAGGAACAACAGGGGCCAGTAATAGAGGTCGAGTCCCGTCAGCACGTCAAACGATTTGAGTACGGCAAGTGCGATGGCCGGAACGATGCCCGAAAGCATACCCCAAAAGAAACCGCTGGCGTTGAATCGCCACCAATGCCATTTCAGCATATTAGAGGCGATATAGCCACCATATAGGCCCGAGACGATCCATTGAAGCACGGTATTGACGTCTTTTACAAACAGGCCGAGGACCACCCCGGTAATCACTACAGCCAATCCGGCGATATAGTTCATGGAAATGATCCGGCGGGTAGAAGCAGCCGGGTTAATGTATTTGAGATACACATCATTTACGAGATAGGCCTGCGCGGCATTCAGGGTGCCTGAAAAAGTTCCCATAAAGGCGCCCAGCAAACCAGTCAGTACGAGTCCCATCAATCCCGTGGGGAGGAAATTGTTGATGGCTGCGGGGAGTATTTTTTCAAAGTCGGTTCCGTTGGATGTTTGCAGGTCGCCGCTGATCTGGTTAAAGTATAGCAGTGCAAAAACGGTGAGCCCGATGATCATCGAATAGCGTACCGGCAACAAAATGATGGAAACAAAACCGCTCATCTTGCTGGCTTCCTGCGGCGAACGTGTGCTCAGGATCTTTTGCATGTCGTAGTTCGGAGCAGGACCCGCCAGGCTTGCAAATACACCCTTGAACAGCATCATCATAAAAAACAAACCAAACAGCGAAAAGCCATCCTCCGTTATCTTCTGGTTGGCGGCCGGAACAATGGATCCCCAGTCCAGGTTCAGTTTCCATCCGAAAAAAGGGTTTTCCCATCCTTTTGGTGCGTGGACCGGCCGGCCATGCAAATGCATCATGGCAATGACGCCAATGCTGATACAGGCCACGGACATGATGATGTACTTGACCACATCGCCCCATACAATGCTGTGCATCCCGCCGAGGATGGAGTAGAACACGGCAAATGCCGTAAACACGATGCCATAGAAATGGGGTACATAGCCGGCTGCTATCGTTACAGGAATATAACGGTGAACAATATCCCATGGGATAAATATCTGCATAAATTTGCCCAGCCCGACAAATCCATAGGCCATAAAACCAAGACAACTCAGCAGGGCAAATGCCACCACAATATTGTGAGAAGCACGGACGCCCTTGCCGGATTTGCCGAAACGGCTGGTCAGCCATTCCGCGCCGGTGGTAGCATTGGATCGTCGCAACCACCGGGAGAGATACATCATCAGGAAGACCTGGTTGAACACGGGCCATAGCCAGGGTATCCAGATACTCTTCATGCCATACACAAAACAAAGGCTCACCATCCACATGGTGCCGGATATGTCGAACATGTCTGAGGCATCGCTGAGCCCCAGCATGTACCAGGGCAGGGATTTCCCGCCCAGCAGGTAATTTTCCTTGTTTTGTCTCGCCTTTTTGCGGAGCACCCACCCGATCACGACCATGGTGATGAGATAGGCGGCAATAATGGCAAGATCGATCGCTTTTAATTTCATCAGCGAGCCTGGATTTACATTCTAAGGTCTTTATTTCACAGTCTTCTGTATACGCTAATAGTTAGATCACTGCCTTCATACTACGGGCTGTACAATCGTGCTTGGGCGGCTTCCTGCTGAAAGAGCGTGGCGGCAGCCTGGTAAAATTTCCTGAAATCGGCGGCAGAAGCCTGTCCTGCATAGGGCACATAGAATTCATAATGTCCCCCGTTTTCAGCACCGGCATTCCTCCAGGCCAGCGCATAGGCAAGCCGGTGAGACTGGAGGACTGGCAGCAGGACGGTGGTCCACCAGATACTATCCGGCAAACCATTGTAACCGAATTCCGTCAGCGCGGGGATCTTGTCTTTTTCGCGTGCAATGGCATCCAGGGTGGTCAGGGACTTGTCCAGCTCTGCCCGGAAGTCCTCGTTCCTTTTGATGGAATTGCCCTGGTAAATATCAAAGCCGGTGATGTCCACCCATTCGTCGCCCGGGTATCTTTCCAGGTAAGCCTGCACATCGGCAAACCGGTCTGTGTTGAAAGCAAACAGCAGCTGGTGCACATGTTTCTCATCCCGCAGGTAGGATTCGGTAAAGCGGTAAAGCTGTTTGATTTCATCGGGGCTGCAGTTTTTCCCACCCCACCAGAACCAACTGCCGTTGAGTTCGTGAAAGGGCCGGAAAATGACAGGTATGTATTCTCCGCGGCTGCCTTTGAGATCCAGCAGGAAGGCGGCAATTTTGTCGAGCCAGCTTTTATAGAGTTCGTGTTTTGCACCACCGGGCAGGATGGAGGCAACGGTACCGGCCGCAGGGTCCCAGGCTGTTTTACCGGTTAATGGATTGTTCAGATGCCAGGAAATCGTGATCACGCCACCGCGGTCGTAACCTTCCCGGATAAATTTTTTCATTTTGGCGAAGGGCACTCCGTCCAGGTTGGCGGGCTGATCGAGTTCGATGCGTCCCAGCTCCCAGCCATACACGGCGGGATAGTCGCCCGTTACATCATGGATATCGCTCCTCCCTTCTTCATATTTCCATCCCACACCATAGGCAAGATCGTCCTGGTGGCCCATCATAAAACCTTTGTCGGGAATTTTTCTGAGATGGTTGTATAGATTGACCGTTTCCAGGGTAGCCTGTTTATCCACCGGCAGGCTGGTTTGACTTGTGGCACAGAGCCCGGGAAAGACGCTGAGACTGAGCAACCTTATCAATTTTTTGGCCAACATATTTCAGATAGTCAAATATAAGTTTAGGCCCTCCTGAACATATAATACTTTTTTGCCACTTATTTATTTTAATTTATCAAATGATGTGTTTTCGGCTGGTTTTTTCTACGCAAATGGCTGACTATTAGTCTATTTATCAAGTGCACTTTTATTAGCCTTTCCTGATATTATTTTATCCAAAACAGGCTCATGCAGCGATTTGCATAATGTAAATGTCTTAGTTGCGCTACTACCATATGAATAAGGATATCATGCGGGAGATTACCCCGCTCACTCAAAACGATTGCTTTACTATCTTCTCACGTGTCAAAAAGGAATTCTCCTTTCCTTTACATTACCACGAGGAATTTGAATTGAATTTTATCAGGAATGCCAGGGGTGCGAAACGGATCGTGGGTGACAGCATTGAAGTGATCGACGACCTGGAATTGGTATTGGTAGGTCCAAACCTGTATCATTCATGGTTCACACACCAATGCCGGCAGGAGGAAATCCAGGAAGTCACCATTCAATGGCATAAGGATCTCTTCGACGACAGGTTCCTGGGGAGAAACCAGTTGACATTTATCCGTTCCATGTTTGAAAGGGCAACGCGCGGTATATCTTTTTCGCGGGAGAGCATCCAGTTGCTGGCACCACGCCTGTTATCGCTGAATGAAAAAAATGGGTTTGATTCCGTGCTGGAGCTGATGTCGATCCTGCATGATCTTTCCATCTCCCGCAACACCAGGACGCTCTCGAATTCGGTATTCACAAATGAACAGTTCAGTTATAACAGCCGGCGGATAGAAAAGGCCTTCCAATACATGAACAATAATTACGACAAGGCAGTTACGCTGAGTGAGGTGGCGAGGCTGGTGAACATGACGGAGGTATCGTTCAGCCGTTTTATCAAAAAGCGGACCGGCAATACCTTTATTGATAGTCTCAATGAAATACGCCTTGGTCATGCATCCAAGAAGCTGATCGACACCACACACTCCATCGCTGAAATATCTTACCACTGCGGGTTCAACAATATCTCCAACTTTAACCGCATCTTCAAAAAGAAAAAGGGCTGTACACCCAAGGAATTCAGGGAAAGTTTTATGGCAGGGACGAAGGTGTTTATTTGAGATGGTTTGAAGACATTTATTCTTATCGGCAAAATACCAAATGGGCCTTCGACGCGCCACCGAAGTTTGGCGCCGGATTTCCGCAACAGGAACAAGACCTCTGGCGCCTATATCAAATACTCAGTAAATTTATGTGCCTGATTGTAACTGGGAATACATCATAGCCCGTGTAAACAATCTCCACCGCTGCGGTTTACACACGATTGGTGGCCATTATATGAGCGCCCTGGCCGGCATATGACAGACTTCGACAAAAAAATAGCGTACGAAATTGCAACTGTCAACAAACTGAGCGTAAAAAAGCTCGGCTTACGCTTTGACAAGGTGGTGATCCGGCTTCTCGGAGATCTAAGTGATTTTGCAGAACGGATTGTTCCAAAAGGAGAGACTATATTGCTGACAATTACCGCCCCTATCAAAGTTCCTGCAAAAACGGAGCAGGAGATTGAAAGAAGAATCAGGCATCTTTTGGAGTCAGGGGCTCCGCATCGCGACCGGCAGGCAACTATTTTTGAGAACAAAGTACGCCTCAGGATATTTTCCGCTCTCCCGGTACAGCACATGCCAATGATCGGTTTTGTCCATAACCCGGATACCGACCCTAAGTTGCTTCTTGATCTGGCAGTTCAGTGGCTCGGCACCCTAAACGCATCCTGATCTCCTGGTGAATTGATAAAAAAACGCCGTACTGTATCAAAATCGTACATTGACTGTATCAAAAACGAACCTCTTCGTATTCTGTGATCTAAATATCACATTGTAAATCACTTGTGTTTCTTTTTGGCATATTGTTGGAGTTTTCAGGTGGCAGATTTCTTTTTTGTACTGTAAATAACTATGTCCATGTTCAAAAATTATTTCAACATCGCATGGAGGTCTCTCGCGAGGTATAAAACCTACACAGTCATCAACATTATCGGTTTAGCATTAGGCATCGCCAGCAGCCTGGGCATTTTTATTATTGTTAAGCATGAATCAAGCTTCGATACGTTTCATAATGACTATAAGAATATTTACCGGATCGTTTGCGATTTTAAGTTCCCGGAAGGTGAGGAGCATCAGTCCGGTGTTCCATTTCCCCTGCCAGCATCATTCCGCGTGGATTTCCCGCGAGTAAAACTGGTTGCCACGGTAATGGGCGGATATAATAACCAGATCGACGTAATGGATGAAAATAACGGGCATAGCGGGAAGCGTTTTAAAGTAGAAACAGGTGTCTTTTATACCAATCCCGATTTCTTTAAGATTTTCAACTTCAAGTGGCTGGCCGGAGATGCGCAAACTGTATTATCAGCGCCTAACAAGGTGGCCCTCACAAAAGATATTGCTGAAAAATATTTCGGCTCGTGGCAAAACGCAATTGGCAAAACAATAAAAAAAGACAACAAAGAACTTTTACAGGTTGAAGGAATTATTGATAACCCTGTACCCAATACCGACCTGCCCATTCGCGCAGTGATATCATATATAACTTTTGCAAACAGCGACGCTGGTAAACGCCTCGATGACTGGGGCCGGGTATCAAGCAGACTTCAATGTTACATCAGGTTAAAAGACGAGTATGAAAAAAAATATATTGAAAGCAGTTTGTTATCGTTCAGAAAAAAACATTTGGAAGCGGGCAATACAACAGATTTTTTTGCGCTGCAGCCAATGAGCGATGTCCACTTCAATGATCTGTACGGAAATTACAACCTGCATACGGTAAGTAAAAAAACACTGCTGGCGCTTTCATCAATCGGTATTTTTTTGCTGGCACTTGCGTGCATCAATTTTGTAAACCTTGCTACCGCGCAGTCGGTAAAGCGCTCACGTGAAGTAGGCATTCGAAAGGTTTTGGGAAGCAGGCGCCTGCCATTGGGTGTCCGGTTTTTGGGCGAAACGTTTGCACTGGTTGTTGTATCAACTATTATAGGGATGGCATTGCTCACTGTTCTTTCGCCCATTACTGAAAAAATATTAAGCAGACCTGTTCCGCTGAATCCGTTTCAATCGCCAGAAATTATTCTTTTTTCGTTGCTGATCATCCTTGTGGTTACATTTCTATCGGGATTTTATCCCGCCATCATCGTTTCCGGGTTTGGTCCGCTGGAAGCGCTGAAAAATAAAATTTCTTCAGGAAACAAGTCGGGCATTTCTTTGCGCCGCGTGCTGGTGATTACACAGTTTGTGATTGCGCAGGGGTTGATTATTTCAACCCTTGTCATCATCAGCCAGGTTCGTTTCTTCCAGAGCTCTCCCCTTGGGTTTGATAAAAATGGACTGGTGACGGTTAATCTTCCCATTGATAGCGTAAGCCGTTCAAAGTGGAACCCATTTCATGATGAAGTACTGCGGTTGCCAGGGGTTGAACATTTCAGCTTTAGCTATGCTGCACCAGCATCACAGGGGTACAGCACTGCCACCTTTCGTTTCAACCAGCATGTGAAAAATGAGAATTTTGAAGTGAACTATAAATCTGCTGATACAGCGTATTTCAAAACATATCAATTGGAATTGCTTGCCGGAAGATGGTATAGTGCCTCCGACACTCCCCGCGAAGTAGTTGTTAATGAAACATTGTTAAAAAAAGAACGGATAACAAATTACCGTGAAGCTCTTGGTAAATATTTAATCTTAGACAAGGTGATGTTGCCGATTGTTGGTGTAGTGAAAGATTTTCACCAGGCCTCCCTGCGTGATCCAATTGAACCCCTTATTATACTTCCGGGCAAAAGTGCATATCGCGTTGCGGGGATAAAAATTAACCCGCTCAACGTAACCGCTGCTTTACAGGGCGTAGAAAAAATCTACAATAAAACTTTCCCGGAATATTTATTTGAACATAGTTTTTTAGACGAAGCGGTAGAAAAATTTTACGTGCAGGAAAAACAATTGTCAGCGCTGCTTACATTATTTGCCGGTATCGCAATCTTCGTCAGTTGCATCGGTCTTTATGGGTTGACGCTCTTTATTACCACCCAGCGTATGAAAGAGGTTGGCGTGCGCAAAATCCTGGGTGCTTCTGTTACACATATCGGGCTATTATTTTTCAAAGAATTTTTCTGGCTGGTCACTATTGCATTTGCTATTGCAGCCTCCGTTGCCTGGTATTTCATGAATAGCTGGCTAAACAATTTCGCTTATCATATACAAATTTCGTGGTGGAAGGTTTTGGCAGTAGGTTTCGCATCCTTATTGCTCGCTACCATAACCGTAGGTACCCAAACCATTAAAGCAGCGCTTGTAAACCCTGTAAAGAGTTTGAGAACTGAGTGAGAAATGAAAAATCGAGGTCAGCTCCCGTCGCTTCCATTCACCAGGGAACCAGCAAAACGGCCCCCTGATGCCCAAAAGATCTTCGGGAAGCTTTTCCAGCCTCATCACGACTGATCCGGTTTACCGATATTTGCAGCTCAATCAACCCAACCGGTGGAGAAATCAAACTTTGTTGACCAGATCAGGATCTATTGTCGCAGCGGGCATGGCGGGGCGGGCAGCAAGCATTTTATGCGCACCAAGTACAACGCATTGGCGGGACCTGATGGCGGCGATGGGGGAAGGGGTGGACATATTATGCTTCGCGGCAATAAGAACCTGTGGACCCTTCTCCACCTGCGCTATTATAAGAACGTATTGGCGGAAAACGGGGAGAATGGCAGCGGCAACAATTGCACGGGACGGTTTGGGAAAGATGTGGTGATAGACGTTCCACTCGGCACCATTGCCAGGGATGAGGAAACGGGAAAAAAAGAAGCCGAGATCCTGGAAGACGGACAGGAAGTGGTGTGGATCAGCGGTGGAAGAGGAGGGCTGGGCAACGCCCATTTCGCAACGCCTACCAACCAGGCGCCCGAGCATGCCCAGCCGGGTGAACCGGGACAGGAAGGTTGGAAGATACTCGAGCTGAAAGTGCTCGCCGATGTGGGGCTGGTCGGTTTTCCCAACGCCGGTAAATCCACTTTGTTGTCGGTCATCACGGCCGCCCGGCCAAAGATTGCCGATTATGCATTTACCACGCTCGCGCCGCAACTGGGTATGGTGGAATACCGCGACGGAAGAAGTTTTTGCATAGCCGATCTGCCCGGTATTATTGAAGGCGCTGCCGAGGGAAAGGGGCTGGGCCATCGGTTTCTCCGGCATATTGAACGAAATGCCATCCTGCTTTTCATGATCCCGGCCGATAGTCCTGATCATAAAAAGGAATTT
>DATJYH010000051.1:0-4487 GCA_035499675.1 Puia sp. | reverse complement strand
CGGTAACGGCTCATGCCGGAAAATGTCGGCGAAAACGACATTTACATTACATAACAGGTATTGAAATCAAGGTCGCTTAGTATGGGCCCGACATGATATCCGTGGCCAAGCTGATGGGGCTCATAGTTTGAGTTTTTTGACGAGATCCCTGATCTCCTTTTTAAATACAGCGAGTGCCTCTATTTCCTGTTTGATAAAACTGTTTTCCTGCAGCGACCCGGTAACCTGGTTCATTTCGTCCATGTTTTCATATACCATTTTCCGGAATGGGTTATTATAATCCTTGGCCCTTGAATCATAAATACCCTTGGTCATCCATTCCCGGGTTACTACGGCTTGCTGGAACAGGCTCTTCCACTGATCCTTGCTCATTTTTTTTAAGTTGATGCCCGTCACTTCTTTCAATGCGGCAAGGGAATGCAGCAATTTATCCTGGGCATACGACTCACCCTGCTTCAGATAAAAGGCATGCACCTGGTCCCAGTTCCCGATTTTTCCGCTGTGTACCTGCTCGATCATTTTCCTCAGCGCGGCTTCCTGGATCAGCTGTCCTCCCATGTTCACCCATTCGGTGACCGGCAACCGGGTCGGCAGCGACTCGGTAAAATCTTCCAGGCGCTTAAAACCACGCTCCCGGATGGCCGACAGTATCCTCGTTACGGCATAGTAAGCAACCAGCTCTTTAAACAGATGATAGGCCTGGAAGATCTTTATCACCCTCACTTTTCGCTTGCTGTGTTCAAAACCCTCGGCAAACACCTCCAGTCCATCCACTACTTTTTTATTTCCTTCCAATATTTTCTTCCCGATGGAAATCAACTCCTCGTCGCCGTATTTTTTCCCGGGTTCAAGAGCGGTTGCATATGCCTTTCCGGTAAAGCGTTTGAACAATTCCAGCGCTGTCAGCATTTCATTGATGCTGTCCGGCGCCAGGAAATCAAACTCGAGTGTTTGCGTTTTGTCCGTTCTTTTGTCGCGGTCCGTATATTTCCACGCATTCCGCGCCAGGGCATACATGTTATGCAGGAACCAGTAGGCGGGCATCACGATCAGCTCATCCCTGCTTACATCATTGCTTACAAGAGAAAAAGGGATCGGAATATTCAACTCCGTGGGGTAATCACCCTTGGCCAGGATGATGAAGGAGGCAAACCGGGAGTTGTGTTTGAGGCTCACACACAACCCGGGCCAGAACCCCCTGCCGGCAATGAGTTCGCCATCGGCGTTCCGGGAATTGTGGTTTGATCCGATGGTGGCTCCGGCCGCCATATTGCTTTGACCCATCAGCAGCGCCGCGCACAAAAAAGAGTTGTTATGGTGTTGTTCATGAGAGGGGAAGATGAGTGAGTTCAATACTTCGCAACAGGAAATGGTGGAATTGTTTCCGAGATAGGAATTGATCAGCCTGGCCCCGTATTTCAGTTGGGAATGCGAAGCCATGATAAACCGGACCGCCTTTACCCCATAAAATATCCGGCATCCGTAGCCGATGATGCCATTTACCAGTTCACATCCTTCACCTATTTGCGTTTTCCCTTCCGGAGAAGAATTGATGGTAAGGTTTTTTAATTTGTTGGCTCCTTTGAGATAGGCGTCGCTGCCGATCAGGACGTCCTTGATGATCTTACAATTTTTGATCACGGTCCGGTCGCCGATCTTGCCATAATAGCCCCTGCGGTTATCGAATTTTTTTTCCGTGAAGCTGCGCAGTTTCTGCTGAAGTCCGGCATCATCCCGGAACCGGCTCCACAACCAGGCATCGCCGGGGAGCATTCCGTCAAATGGTATGATGTTGCGACCTCCGTTTTCATTGCAAACCTCCAGCCAGATGCGCCTGGATTCCGGTTCGTTTTGTTTGAGAATGCCATTGCCAAACTTGGCATTGTCGGTTGTGGCCAGTTCGTTTGTATTCACGATCATCACATCGTTCCCGACGATATAATGCGATAAATAATTGACATTGTCGATCACCACGTTGTCGCCAAATTCACTGCTGATGATCGTACTGTTGTACAAACCCACCGGGCGACGCAGGTTGTGAAATTCCAGGTAATAAGGTTCGAGCTTCCCGATCCGGACCAGTCCAAAAAATTTGCAGTCCTGTACCAATTCGGGCGTAAACGCATCGGACACCAACAGGTTGTTCCAGTTATCGGAGGTATTTCGATTGCGGACCAGTACTTCAATTTCGTAGGCAGTTAACCGCCTGTACACAATGCCATTCTTGTTTTGCTGGTTGCGGAGGTAGTATTCATCCTCACCCCTGGGAAGACAGTTGTCCGGGATAAAATGATAGCCCAGGCTTTCTACCGGGCTCTTCCTGATCTCATTCATGGTAACAATTGATGATGGAAAGATAAATAAAAATGCCATAAGGGCATGCCCACACGCCGTGCCACCAGTGGATGAGACTTATGGAAGAAACAAAGACGGAAGGAAGCAGCCTGGCTGCAGCAGCTGCTCAGAGATAATGCGCTGACCGTTTTTCGGGCCCTTCACTGCGTCGCTGTTATGCTCCGAAAATATAGTTGTCCAGGAAAGCATTCCGGAATTTACCGCTTGGGTCCATCTGTTCAGCCATCTTTCTAAAGTCGGCCAATTTGGGGTAGCGGGCAGAGAGGGTTTTGGGCGATACAGTAAAAAGCTTGCCCCAATGCGGCCGTGCATGAAAGGGTGCCAGTTGCTCCTCGATCAGCGGAAGGACCCTCCTGACCCCGGGCCAATCCGGCTTCCAGGTAAAATGAATCGTCGTGCTTGGCCGTTCATAACAGGGGCTCATCCAGAACCGGTCTGCGTCAATGGTCCGGATCTCGGTGATCATGAGCAGGGGGCTAACCTGCTCGTGTAAGCGCTCAACAGCGAGGAGGGCCTTGTACGACATTTCCCGCGGCACAAAATATTCAGATTGTAGTTCGTTGCCGCTGCTGGGAGTAAAGCCCATCTTGAAATGCGGCAGCCGTTCGTGCCATGGACCGGGCACACCCATCTGCTCCGTGCAATTCATCGCTGAGAGTTCGATAATGGGATGCACATTTTTGGTGGCCGCCCTGGCTCCGAAAAATTCGGGATCGATGGTTGGGGTGGTGCCTGGAGCTACCCGTCTCTTTATCCATACTTCGCTGAAATTTTTATTTTTCCAGTCGGTGAATAAGCTCACACTATATCCGGCAGACATGATCTCATCAAAATGCTGTTCCAGGGTCGGGAGGGAAAGATTCTCGTAAACGACCTGGCTGACCTGGTAACTGGGTTGTACGTCCAGTGTCAGTTTTGTCAGCACGCCCAACGCACCCAGGTTCACCACGGCGGCCTGGAACTGTTCACCGTCTTTATCTCTATGGAACTGCAGTGTTTCCCCGGAAGCATTGATCATTTCCATCCCCGCCACGGCAGTCGACAGGTTCCCGTTTTTGTTTCCGGAACCGTGCGTTCCTGTAACACAGGCGCCCGCTACGGAAATATGCGGCAGCGAGGCAAGGTTGTGCAGGGCAAAACCATTTTTGTAAAGATATTCAGCCAACTGCCCGTATCGAACGCCCGCACCTACTGTAACAAAATGACCGCCGGCATCTAATTGCATGGTTGGAACGATCCCGATCAGCGAAATCAACTGATCCTTTGAGTCTGCAATCGTATTAAAGCAGTGCCGGGTGCCCAGTACTTTCAGTTTTGGATATTTCATGACCAGGCTCCTGGCCTCATCAGGCGTTGCCACGTAGGCCAGCCGGTTACTGCTGTAAGTAATATTACCGGCCCAGTTTCTAATGGTATTTTCCTGCGTCCATCCAACCATGGGTGACAGTATAGCTCCTGTTGCGGCGGCGGAAGAGAGTTTGAGAAAAGTTCTTTTTTTCATGTGCAGCCGGTTATCTACTAAACTACTGGAACTATTTGACAATTCAAAAAACCCGGGGTATGCCCTGAGCGCAGCACAGCCTCAACAATATGAGTTGACGGTCGCTTTTTGTTTTTTAACTTCATGGTATGGACAATAAGGAAGAACTGATTACGGGAGCGGGTGTCAGGACCAGCACCACCTGGGACTGTGATGGCATCAGGTTGGGACATTCCATTTCGAAATTTCGTGACCTTACCAGTTTCCCGGCCAGCAGCAGTCGGGATGTAGTCCGTTTGCATTTTGGCATGCGGGGGGATTATATGTTCACCTACAAACAGCTGGACAAAACATTTGACCTGGTCGGCGGGCATCACAACATCATGTATTCAAAGGATTTTGACATGGTGGTGCAAAACAAAACACTCGAACTGGAAACTTTTGGCGTTCAATTTCCCCGTGAGATGTTTATCGGATTTACCCAAAACGCCAATGACCTCCTGAAAAGATTTTCCGAAAAGATCATGCTGGAGCAGAACGCGATCCTCTCCGACAACTGGGGCAGCATCGATTCCTCCATCCAGCAGGTCATTGCACAGATCATCAACTGTCCTTACGGCGGGGACCTCAAGAAATTATTCCTGCTTTCCAA
>DATJYH010000050.1:0-7156 GCA_035499675.1 Puia sp. | reverse complement strand
CCGAATTGCTCTGGATGGCTCCCGCAGGCGCCAATCCCCTGGAGAGATTGCCCGCGTCGGATTTTAATTCTGTGGTGTTTGCAGGAATGTCAAAGATCAGCCAATGCCAGAACCCGTTGCCGGTGGGGGCGTCGGGGTCATACATGGTAACGGCAAAACTCCTGGTGCCTTCGGGGGCATTTTCCCATGACAGCTGGGGAGAAATGTTGTCGCCCGTGCAGCCGAATCCCTTAAAAACCTGTTTCATCGTGGCTTGTCCGCCGATGTCCTTGCTCTTCAGCGTAAAAGTTTGCGATTGTGCGGCCATCGTTGTCATAAGCATTGCAATTAACAGCCATCTTGTTTGTTTCATACCCGTTATGTTGGTTTTTCAGTTGTCTGTCGTTGATCCCCCATCCTCAAATTAATTCCCGTACATCTGTTACTTCCCCTTTGATCGCAGCCGCCGCTGCTGTCAGCGGGCTTGCCAGGAAGGTCCTTGCCCGGGGCCCCTGTCTGCCTTCAAAATTCCTGTTGCTGGTTGAGATGCAATATTTGCCGGCGGGGATCTTGTCTTCGTTCATCCCCAGGCAGGCGGAGCATCCGGGCTGCCGCAACATGAATCCTGCTTCTTCAAATATTTTATCGATGCCTTCCTGTTTGGCCTGCTGTTCCACCTGTTTGCTGCCCGGAACAATCCAAACCTCCACACCGCTGGCCTTGCGTTTGCCTTTTACAAAGGATGCCACCATGCGCAGGTCTTCAATGCGGCTGTTGGTGCAACTGCCAATGAATACATAATCCACTTTTCTTCCCTTGATATCGGTACCGGGTTCCAGTCCCATGTATTGCAGCGATTTTTCAAAAGAGTGTTTTTCTTTTTCTTCTATTTCATGCAGGGCCGGAACATGACCGGTGACCGAAATACCCATGCCCGGGTTGGTGCCATAGGTGATCATGGGTTCAATGTCTTCTGCCTTGATATAAATTTCCCTGTCGAACCTGGCATCCGCATCGCTCTGCAATGTTTTCCAGTCGGCCAGCGCTGCTTCCCACGCAGCGCCCCTGGGTGCAAAGGTTTTTCCCTTTACATAGTTGAAAGTGATTTCGTCCGGGGCAATCAGTCCGCAGCGTGCACCCATTTCAATGCTCATATTGCAGATGGTCATCCGGGCCTCCATAGACAGGTTGCGGATGGCCGAACCTGCATATTCCACTGCATAACCGGTGGCGCCGCTGGCGGAGATCCGGGAAATGATGTATAATATAATGTCCTTCGACAGCACACCCCTGTTGAGCGTTCCTTCAATATGGATACGCATCAGTTTGGGTTTGCTCTGCATCAGGCATTGTGTGGCCAATGCCATTTCCACTTCGCTGGTACCGATGCCAAAGGCGATGGTGCCAAAAGCGCCATGGGTTGAGGTATGGCTGTCGCCGCAAACGATCGTCATACCCGGTTGGGTGATGCCGAGTTCGGGTCCTATCACATGCACAATGCCCTGGTAGGGGTGACCAAGGCCGTATAATTCAATACCGAATTTTTCGCAGTTTTCTTTTAAGGTCTGCACCTGTATGCGGGAGAGTTCTTCTTTGATGGGAAGGTGCTGGTTCAGCGTGGGTACATTGTGATCGGCCGTGGCAACCACCTGTTTGGGGCGGAATACCTGCAGCCCTCTTTTTTCCAGACCCTTAAAGGCCTGGGGGCTGGTCACTTCATGAATAAAATGGCGGTCGATGTACAGCACGGAGGGGCCATCCTGTAAGGTCTTTACCACGTGGCGGTCCCAGATCTTTTCAAATAATGTCTTACCCATATAATAATTATGTGCGATCGGTTGGTTGTGATTGGTTTTTCCACAGGCAGGATCCGTCAGGCATAGCGGCCGTCGCCGGCTTTTATACAGCCACCTCAGCGGCTACATGCGCTTTGGCCAGCTGGTGCAGGTCTTCCTCCACCACTTCTTTTTTGGTATCGGCCACTTCCAGGAATTTCACATACAGCACGTCCACATCGTTGCGGGTAAACTGGTAACCCAGTTTATGCAGGCGATGGGCCAGAGCGCTGCGGCCACTCCTGGCCGTTAGGATGATCTTGGAACCATCGGCCCCTACTTCCTCGGGGTTGATGATTTCATAGGTGAGCGAATTTTTGAGAAAGCCGTCCTGGTGTATGCCGGAGGAGTGCGAAAAGGCATTGGAACCAACAATGGCCTTGTTGGGTTGCACCGGCATGCGCATGGTGTCTGCCACCAGCCGGCTTATGGGGTTGAGCAACGGCGTTTTGATATCGGTATAAAATCCTAATTCTTTGTGCTGCCTGATCACCATCACCACTTCTTCCAGGCTGGTGTTGCCGGCTCTTTCGCCCAGGCCGTTGATGGTACATTCAATCTGGCGGGCGCCACTGATCACACCGGCAATGGAATTGGCAGTGGCCAGTCCAAGGTCGTTGTGGCAATGACAGGAAATAACCGCCTTGTCAATATTTTTTACGTTGTTTACCAGATAAGCGATCTTCTCACCATACTCATGGGGCAGGCAATAGCCCGTAGTGTCAGGGATATTGACCACGGTAGCACCGGCTGCAATCACGGCCTCAATCACACGGGCCAGGTATTCGTTGTCGGTGCGGCCTGCATCTTCGGCATAAAATTCCACATCTGCCACAAATTTCCGGGCCCATTTCACGGCCTGGACGGCTCTTTCCAGTATTTCCTCACGGGTGGCGTTGAACTTGGAGCGGATATGCAGGTCGGAGGTGCCGATGCCGGTATGAATACGCGGACGTTTGGCATATTTCAGCGCCTGGGCTGCCACTTCAATATCTTTTTGAACGGCGCGGCTAAGACCGCATACCGACGCACTGCGTATGATTTTTGAAATTTCTTCCACAGAATGAAAATCGCCGGGGCTGGAAATGGGGAAGCCTGCTTCTATGATGTCAACGCCCAGCTCTTCCAGCTGCAGCGCCAGCTCAATTTTTTCCTTGGTATTGAGTTTGCAACCGGGTACCTGTTCCCCGTCGCGGAGCGTAGTGTCGAAGATGTCGATTTTTCTGGAGTTAGACATAGTTCTTTGTTGAAAGAATTGATTAAAAGATACTGGCTGTTTATTTTTGCATGATCCTTTTGGTCAATGGGAAATGCGCAATTTGTCGAAATTAACCCCCTTTAGGTGGGGGTTAAAATCAAAATATGGTCAATTTTACGCTATATAACCATGGGCTTGGCGGCTGGAACCCGCACTGGCAAAGGATTTTAATGATTTTAGATTACTATGCCCAACCGATCCGCTGAAGCGATATTTCAACTGGTAAAATCTCTCGAAAAATCGGAGAAACGCAATTTCAAGCTCTATGCCAAACGGAATTCCTCCGGGGTAGACCTGAAAGTGGTCCAGTTATTTGATGCCCTGGACAAAATGGATACTTACGATGAGGCACAGCTGCTAAAAAAGAACAAGGGCATCAAAAAGCAGCAGCTTCCCAATTTGAGAGCGCTCCTGTACCGGCTGCTGCTGTCCAGCCTGCGACTCATCAAAAACGAGAACAACGTGGACATCCAGTTGCACGAGCAGCTGGACCACGCCAGGATCCTTTATAACAAGGGGCTTTACCTGCAGGCGCTGCGGATACTGGACAAGATCAAGGAAAACGCGCGTGCGGCCAACCAGGTGACCTACCTGTTGCAGGTTCTTTTTTTTGAACAGAAGATCGAGGCCCTGCATATTACCCGGAGCATGCAGGACCGGGCCGATCGCCTGGCAGCCGAGGTGGACGAGGTCAATGCCATGCTCGGGCGAATGGGTCATCTCTCCAATCTTTCCCTCCAGCTTTACAGCTGGTATATCAGGAACGGTCATGCGCGGAATGAAGCGGATGAAAATTCGGTGCGGGAATTCTTTGAGCGCAGGCTTCCCGCGGACATATCCGAGTGTCGTGGGTTTTATGAAAAACTCTTTCTCTACCAGAGCTATAGCTGGTATGGGTTCATCGGGCAGGACTTCCTGCTCTATTACCGCTACACCCAAAAATGGGTGGACTTGTTTGAAAAGGAACCCTTTATGATTGCCATCGAAACGGCGCATTATATCAAGGGTATGCACAACCTGCTGGGCGCGCATTTCGACCTGGGGAACTATCCCAGGTTTGTGGAGGTCATGGAGGATTTTGAAGAATTCTCCCGGTCGGACATTGTGCAGAACAACGACAATAACCGCATACAGACCTTTGTTTATTTGTATATCTCCAAGGTCAACAAACATTTTATCGACGGTACGTTTACCGAGGGCATCAAACTGATCCCCTATATCGAGGAAAAACTCAGGGAATATGAGTTGTACCTGGACCGGCACCGGGTTCTGGTATTCTATTATAAGTTTGCCTCACTGTATTTCGGGAGCGGGGATTATGAAAACACCATCAAATACCTGAGCCTGATCATCAACTGGAAGGTGGACCTGCGGACTGACCTGCAGTGCTATGCCCGGCTGCTCCACCTCATCGCCCATTATGAATTGGGTAATTACCAGCTGATGGAATACCTTATTAAATCGGTTTACCGGTTTATGGCCAAAATGGGCAATCTCAGCCTGGTGGAAGAGGCTATATTCGGTTTTTTGCGCAAGTCTTTCAGGCTATCTCCCAAAGAGTTAAAGGAAGAATTTGAAAAGCTCCTGGATAAACTGAAACAGTATGAAAAGAACCGCTATGAGACCCGGGCCTTTGCCTACCTGGACATCATTTCCTGGCTGGAAAGCAAGATCCGGAATGTACCAGTTCAGGCGATTATCCGCGATAAATTCCTGAAAAGACAGGAGTTAAAAGCTGAACGGTAATGCACACTCCGCCCGTAGGACCTCGGCGTGGGCGAGATTTAACATTTCTTTAGCATTTGACCGGGCAGCGGAAAAGCCCCCCGGCGGAGGATTTATGGTTTTTCAGATATTAATTCCTACCTTTGCCCTCCTTATTCAGGTATGCCGGCATTTACAACAGGGTTCCACACTACATAATTGGTGTTCAGCAATGTAATCGCAACACACGCGTGCGAGGTGAATTCCTTTCGCCGTGGTTTGCAGAAAATGTCCGGAAGATTTTAAAAACCTCATATTGCAATATGGCTATTAAAAAAGAAAATCGTCCCAGGCCCACCTTCTCAAAAATCACCATCGGTCTGGCTTCTCCCGATTCCATTCTTGAAAGATCCTATGGAGAGGTGCTGAAGCCTGAAACCATCAACTACCGCACCTACAAGCCGGAAAGAGACGGTCTGTTCTGCGAACGTATTTTTGGCCCGGTGAAGGATTATGAGTGTGCCTGCGGAAAATATAAACGCATTCGTTACAAGGGCATCGTGTGCGACCGTTGCGGTGTGGAAGTTACAGAGAAGAAAGTACGTCGCGAGCGCATGGGTCATATCAAACTGGTGGTACCGGTTGTGCATATTTGGTATTTCAAAAGTCTTCCCAATAAAACCGGTTACCTGCTGGGCATGAGCTCCAAGAAACTGGAGAGCATTGTATATTATGAGAGATACGTGGTGATCCAACCGGGTATCCGGACCGACAAGGGCCAGAACTATGGCGACCTGCTGACGGAAGAAGAGTACCTGGAGATCCTGGACACCCTGCCCAAGGATAACCAGTACCTGCCGGATGATGATCCCAATAAATTTATTGCCAAGATGGGCGCCGAAGCCGTGCACGACCTGTTGCAAAGGATCGACCTGGACCAGTTGTCCTTCGACCTCCGCAACGCCGCTGCCAACGAAACTTCGCAGCAGCGCAAGGCCGATGCCCTGAAACGTTTGAGCGTAGTGGAAGCTTTCCGCGACGCCAACAGCCGAATCACCAACCGTCCCGAATGGATGGTCATGCAATATATTCCGGTCATTCCGCCGGAACTGCGTCCCCTGGTACCGCTGGATGGTGGCCGTTTTGCTTCCTCCGATCTGAACGACCTCTACCGCCGCGTGATTATACGCAATAACCGTTTGAAACGCCTGCTGGAGATCAAGGCTCCCGAGGTGATCCTGCGTAACGAAAAACGCATGCTGCAGGAAGCCATCGACTCCCTGTTTGACAACAGTCGTAAGTCGAATGCAGTGAAAGCAGAAGGTGGACGTGCACTGAAATCTCTCAGCGATGTGCTGAAAGGTAAACAGGGTCGTTTCCGCCAGAACCTGCTGGGTAAACGCGTGGACTACTCCGGTCGTTCCGTGATTGTGGTAGGTCCTGAACTGAAACTGCATGAGTGCGGTTTGCCCAAGGACATGGCCGCCGAACTTTTCAAACCTTTTATCATCCGCAAGCTGATTGAAAGGGGTATTGTAAAAACAGTAAAATCTGCCCGCAAACTGGTTGACCGCAAGGAGGCCATTGTGTGGGATATTCTGGAAAATATTCTAAAGGGTCACCCGGTTCTGCTGAACCGTGCCCCAACCCTGCACCGGTTGTCCATCCAGGCCTTCCAGCCCAAACTGATCGAAGGCAAGGCCATCCAGTTGCACCCGCTGGTGTGTACCGCATTCAACGCCGACTTTGACGGTGACCAGATGGCCGTGCACGTGCCGTTGAGCAGTGCTGCCATCCTGGAAGCACAATTGCTGATGCTCTCCAGCCACAACATCCTTAACCCGCAGAATGGTACGCCGATTACGCTGCCTTCGCAGGACATGGTGTTGGGACTGTATTATATTACCAAGGGTAAGAAGTCTACCGACAAGGAAAAGGTAAAAGGTGAAGGAAAAGCATTCTACAGCGCCGAAGAAGTGATCATTGCCTACAACGAAGCAAGGGTTGACCTGCATGCTTATATAAAGGTAAAGGCCAATGTGCGTGGGGAAAACGGCGACCTGCAAAGAAAACTGATTGAAACTACCGTGGGACGTGTGCTGTTCAACCAGTTCGTTCCCGTGGAAGTTGGTTTTGTGAACGCCCTGCTCACTAAGAAATCCCTGCGTGAGATCATTGGCGACATCATCAAATGGACCAATGTTCCCAAAACAGCCAAGTTCCTGGATGATATCAAACAGCTGGGATTCCGCATGGCATTCCGCGGTGGACTGTCGTTCAACATCAATGACCTGATCATCCCGGATACCAAGGAGGAACTGCTCTCCAATGCCAAGATCGAAGTGGAAGAAGTGTGGGAGAATTACAATATGGGGCTGAT
>DATJYH010000049.1:0-10348 GCA_035499675.1 Puia sp. | reverse complement strand
GGCATCGTCGTGCTCGAGGAAGGGAATCAGGGAAGCGCTCAGTCCCACGATCTGGTTGGGCGCTACGTCCATGAATTCTACTTCATTTTTTTCAAGGATCGGGAAATCACCCGTCTGTCTCGAAATGATTTTATCTTCCAGGAAATTGCCCTTGTCATCCAGGGGCACATTGGCCTGGGCGATCTTTGCTATATCTTCTTCTTCGGCACTCAGGTAAGTGAGTTTTTTCATTTCCACTTTTCCATCGTGCACTTTACGGTAGGGTGTTTCGATAAAACCCATTTCATTGATCTTCGCATGTACACAAAGCGTGGAGATCAAGCCGATGTTCGGACCTTCGGGTGTTTCGATGGTACACAAACGGCCATAGTGGGAATAGTGCACGTCGCGCACTTCAAACCCGGCTCTTTCACGGCTCAAGCCGCCGGGCCCGAGCGCCGAGATACGACGCTTATGCGTGATTTCACTAAGCGGGTTGGTTTGATCGAGGAATTGCGACAGCTGGGAAGTTCCAAAGAATGAGTTGATAACCGAAGACAATGTCCTTGCATTGATCAGGTCAACCGGTGTGAACACTTCATTATCGCGCACGTTCATACGTTCACGGATGGTCCTGGCCATACGTGCCAGCCCCACGCCAAACTGGGCATACAATTGTTCGCCCACGGTACGTACGCGACGATTGCTCAGGTGATCGATATCGTCTATTTCAGCCTTCCCGTTGGTAAGACGAACGAGGTATTTGATGATCTCGATCATATCCCCCTTGGTCAGGGTTTTCTGATCCAGCGGTAAATTCAGATTCAGCTTCCGGTTGATCTTGTAGCGTCCTACTTCACCCAGGTCATAACGCTTATCGCTAAAGAACAATTTGTCGATGATGCCTCTGGCGGTTTCATCATCGGGTGCGTCGGCACCGCGCAACTGGCGATAAATATGCTGTACGGCTTCGAGTTCGCTATTGGAAGTATCCTTATTGAGCGTATTGTAGATGATCGCATAATCACCTCCCACGTCTTCCTTCTGGATAAACACGCTTTTTACATCCATTTCCACAACCAGGTCGATGGCTTCTTCGTCGAGCACGGTATCCCTTTCCAGTACAATTTCGTTACGTTCGATCGAAACCACTTCACCGGTATCTTCATCCACAAAATCCTCTACCCATGTTCTCAGCACGCGGGCAGCAAGTTTTTTGCCGATATATTTCTGCAGTGTTTTCTTGTCAACCTTGATCTCATCGGCCATACCAAACAACTCCAGGATATCCTTATCCGTTTCATAACCGATTGCACGCAACAGGGTGGTTACGGGGAATTTTTTCTTGCGGTCGATATACGCAAACATGACGTTGTTGATATCGGTCGCAAATTCCATCCACGCGCCTTTGAAAGGAATCACCCTGGCGGAATAGATCCGGGTTCCGTTGGGGTGGATCGACTGGCCAAAAAATACGCCGGGGGAGCGATGGAGCTGTGATACCACCACGCGTTCGGCGCCGTTGATCACAAAAGTTCCCCGGGGGGTCATATAAGGAATATTCCCGAGGAATACGTCCTGTACGATGGTCTGAAAATCCACATGCTCTTCATCGTTACAACTCAACCTGAGCTTTGCCTTCAACGGAACCGCATAAGTCAGTCCGCGTTCCATACATTCTTCAATGGTGTAACGGGGCGGGTCAATAAAATAGTCGAGGAATTCCAGCATGAAAATATTCCTGGTGTCCGTGATAGGAAAATTTTCCTTGAACACCTTGAACAAACCTTCGATGTTGCGTTTGTCCGGAGTAGTCTCTAACTGAAAAAATTCTTTGAATGATTGGATTTGTACTTCAAGGAGATCAGGGGTTTCAGCAAGATGTTTGATTTTACCAAAATTGATCCTGTTGTGCAGTTTTGTAGAAGACATATTATTTAAACCCGGTTTTTTAGATGTTCGAACTTCAAAACTCATCTGCGGACACAGCCTACCTGAGAACCGATGCAATTCCAAAGAGTTGATTTATAGCTGCTTATACCTTTTGTCCGTCTTGGGAAAAACCCTTTGGAGAAACGGAGGGCAAAGGTAAAGAATAAACGCCAATAAACAATAAAAGTTTACTGTCGCCTCAGGCAAAAGAATATACCCCGGCCAGCCGGCCGGGGTAAGAAACTTCCTGGAAAATAACCTTATTGAACTTCTACTTCAGCACCGGCTTCCTTCAGCTTAGCCACGAGTGCATCGGCATCAGCCTTGTTCACGCCTTCTTTTACAGGCTTGGGAGCACCGTCAACCAGGTCCTTAGCCTCTTTCAGGCCCAGTCCGGTGAGGTCTTTTACCACTTTCACCACGTTCAGCTTGTTAGCGCCGGCGCTTTTCAGGATCACGTTGAAAGCAGTTTTCTCTTCAGCGGCCGGAGCAGCAGCACCAGCAGCCGGAGCAGCAACAGCCACTGCGGCAGCAGCGGGCTCAATGCCGTATTCTTCTTTCAGGATCTTTGCGAGTTCGTTTACTTCTTTAACAGTCAGGCTTACCAACTGTTCTGCGAATGATTTTAAATCTGCCATGTTGTAAATTTTTCCCGCCTTCAAAGTCTTTCCGGAAGGTCCGACTCCGGCGGATGGTTTAAAAAAATTTTGCCTTTGACCCGGCCCGGGTTTTCTATATGCCCACCGAAATGGACAAACAGTTATATTGAGATTTGTCGCGCCCATGCTTTACGATCATAAAACGGGCGGACAAATGCTGTGTTTAGTTCTTTGCCCTGGCTTCCAAAGCCTGAACCAGGCCGGCCAGTTTTGCACCTGCATTCAGACCACTGATCACATTTTTGGCAGGCGATTGGAGCAATCCAATGATCTCACCAATCAGGTCGTGCTTGCTCTTCAGGGTGGTCAGTGCCTTCAGCTGATCATCACCGGCAAACACATCGCCGTCGATAAACGCTGCTTTCAAAACAGGCTTCTCAAGATTAACCTCTTTTCTGAATGAACTGATGATCAACGCCGGTTCCTTCGGATTTTCCGAGAACAACAGTGCCGTTACACCATTGAGTGATTCATACATTCCGGAATACCTTTTGTCGTCCAGGTTTTCCAGGGCCTTTTTGATCAGGGTATTCTTCGCCACCTTCATTTCCACCTTCTTGTTGAAGCAGATACGACGCAACTTACCAACCTGTTCCACCGTCAGGGACTCGGTATTGGTAACATAGAAATTATTGTATTGGGAGAACTTGCCTTTCAGCAGTTCAATCACCTCATTTTTTTGATCTTTTGTCATAACTTTTGATTTGCCTCCGGTTGTGTCCTCACAGCCGGTATTTTACGCTTTATTCAACAGCGGGCCTGGGGACACAGACCCGGAAGGTTTCCTTAGTGAGCAAAAGCCTTGGTGTCTACTGAAATACCCGGACTCATACTGCTTGCCATGAACACGCTCTTAAGGTAGGTTCCCTTGGCGGTTGCGGGTTTTGCCTTAACCACGGCATTGATGAGTTCCTGGCTGTTTTCTGCAATTTTTTCAGGGGTAAAGCTGACCCTTCCGATGGACGCATGAATGATCCCTGCTTTGTCCACCTTGAAGGCGATCTTCCCACCCTTCACTTCGTTCACCGCTGCTGCTACATCGTTGGTAACTGTACCGGTCTTGGGGTTTGGCATCAGGTTGCGGGGACCCAGGATCTTTCCCAGTTTACCAATCTTTGGCATCACAGCCGGGGTGGCCACGATCACATCCACATCTACCCACCCGCCTTCAATCTTCTGGATAAATTCATCCAATCCTACAAAATCGGCGCCTGCTCCTTTCGCTTCGCCTTCCTTATCCGGTGTGCAAAGCACCAGTACTTTTTTGGTTTTACCCGTCCCATGGGGCAGGTTCACCGTACCCCGTATCGACTGATCAGCCTTTTTGGGGTCCACGCCCAGGCGGATGTGGAGGTCTACAGATGCATCAAACTTGGTGGTATTGACTTCCTTTACGAGGGCAGAAGCATCCCTGAGTGAATATTGTTTATTCTTATCAACCTTGGCGATTGCTATTTTCCTTTTTTTAGTGGTAGCCATGTCGTAATAATTTTGGAGTTAATCAATTTAGTTGTCCCAGGGGGCTTTCCCTTCCACGTTGATACCCATACTCCTGGCGGTACCGGCCACCATACGCATAGCGCTTTCCACCGTGAAGCAATTCAGATCAGGCATCTTATCCTTGGCAATGGCTTCAACCTGGGTCCAGGAAACTTTCCCGACCTTATTACGATTCGGCTCTTTGGAACCACTCTGCAATTTTGCAGCCTCCAGCAACTGAACCGCTGCCGGCGGGGTTTTGATGATAAATTCGAAGGATTTGTCTGTATAAACCGTGATGAGAACGGGAAGAACTTTTCCCATTTTGTCCTGGGTCCTGGCATTAAACTGTTTGCAGAACTCCATGATATTGATCCCTTTAGAACCCAGTGCAGGTCCGATGGGAGGTGCAGGATTGGCTTGTCCGCCCTTAACCTGCAGTTTTACATAACCGCTGATTTCCTTAGCCATGTTATTTCGTTTTTTGGTGATAGCGTCCCGATAGCTATCGGGACTCCCAAGTACATCGATCAAAAAGAACTCTTTATTGGGGCAGCAAAGGTATGCTAAATAATATTGCTGTCAAAGATATGACGCGATTTTTTTCGCGGCTGTCCGTAACGGCTAGGACCGGCTGATGCTTACGGTTAAGCACCCTGTCAGATCAAAGTGAGAATGATGCCGGAGGTTTGTAAAGAAAAATAGTCATCTTTTTTTTCTGTTTGAAATATTCTGATTAACTTTTCCAATAATCTCCATTTGTTCTCATAACAACTAAAAATTCTCATCAAACTATGGCAAAGTCAAAGAAAAAATCAGCCAAAAAAGCTGCATCTAAAAAAACAGCAAAAAAACCGGCGAAGAAGGCCGCTAAAAAAGCCGCCAAAAAAGCTGCTAAAAAAGCTGTTAAAAAGAAAGCGGCAAAAAAGAAAGTTGCTAAGAAGGTCGTGAAGAAAAAAGCGGCCCCTAAGAAAAAGGCCGCAAAAAAAGCGGTAAAAAAGGCGGCAAAAAAAGCCGTAAAAAAAGCAGCACCTAAAAAACCTGCAGCACCTGCGGCGGCTCCAGCTCCCGTAGTCATTCCACCGGCACCCGCATCTGAACCAAGTGGTATGGGAATGGGTGGTGGCTCGGAAAGCAGCGCTTTTTGATATGATTGAAATGCCTGATTAATAAAAAATATGTGAACCCTCCTCCCGGAGGGTTTTTTATGCCTTTTGTCAGAAGGCATTCACCAGTTCGATGACACGGTGCACATCCTCATCGGTATGGCAAAAAGAGCAGGGAAGACTCAGTGTGGTCCTGTGTATTTCCTCTGAAATGGGATAGGTTTTTCCCGGGAACATGTCTTTCATGGCATGTTGCAGATGAGGCGCTACCGGGTAGTGAATCTCAGTTTTTACATCATGTTTCAGGAGGTATTCCCGCAGCGCATCTCTTTTGGGATGGCGAATGTTGAAGATGTGGTACACGTCATAATAATCGGGATGTGTGACCGGCCGGATGATATCAGGTTTGAGACCGTCGAGATAGATTTTGGCCAAACGTCTTTTATGTTCCGTAATGGTGCCGAGCGCTTTCAGCTTGACCGAAAGAAATGCCGCCTGTATTTCGTCCAGCCGCGAATTGTAGCCCACTTCCTCGTTGTAATATTTTATTTCCGATCCGTAGTTCCGCAATTGGCGGATTTTTTTGTCGATGGCATCGTCGCTGGTCACTACTGCCCCACCATCGCCCAATGCACCAAGGTTTTTGCCGGGATAAAAACTGAAACAGCCGATTGCCCCAAAGGTGCCGCTTAGCCTGTTTTTAAATTTTGCCCCATGTGCCTGTGCGGCATCTTCAATCAATACCAAATCGCGTTTTTTTGCAATGTTGACGATGGCTTCCATATCGCAACACTTGCCATACAAATGTACCGCGATGATGGCCCTGGTGCGACTGCTAATGGCTTCTTCAATGCGCGCGGGATTGATGTTATACGTATGCAGGTCGGGTTCAACGAGCACGGGGGTTAGCCCGTTATGGAGTATGGACAGAATGGTCGCGATGAATGTGTTGGAGGGAACGAGTACCTCGCTCCCTTTTTCAAAATTGTAGTGCCGCAGCGCAAGGATCAACGCGTCCAGGCCATTGGCTACTCCAATGCAGTGCTTCACCTGGTTAAAAGCGGCATAGGCCGTTTCGAAGTCCTTTACCTGTTTACCAAGAATGTACCAGCCGTTTTTCAATACGGACTCAAACTCCTTTTTGAATTCGGCTTCAAAGGACCTGTTGACAAGTCCCAGGTCATCGTAAGGAATCATCGGTCTTAATTTGATTTGGGATGTTGGTAGATGTAATCGGAAGGATCATAATGGTAAGAGGCCAGCACCAGGATCACCGCATCCGTTGAAAAACTATGCAGCACTCTCCATTCCCGGGCCTCCACGATCAGGCATTTATCCGGAGAATCGAGAATATACTCTTTCTCCGGTTCGCCATCCTCATGAATGGTCATTGTAAAACTTCCCTGGATGCAGATCACCGCTTCCTGTGTTTTATAATGTTTGTGCCCGCCTCTCGGAAGGTCGGTGGTATGGTAAATACAGAAAATCCTCTCTACGTCGAAAGGCAGTTTTGATTTTGCGTCGTCGATAATGGTAAGACTTCCGCGCTGGTCAGGGTAATTGGGTAAGGTTTTGAAATAAGCCATAAGGTTGTATCGGGTTAAAGCTAAAACTAAGTTATTATTTCGAGTGTCGATAAAAAACCGCCCGAAACCTAACCACACTAGCCGATGGATTCATCCAGTAAATCCAGGATCTGCGTATCCACCCTGATGTCGAACTTGCGGGCCAGGAGTTTGTCTGATCGCCGGATGGCCTCCAGATCATCCGTGGTAAAAGTCTTGGGATTGCTGCCTCCATTTGACCAGTCCACATAATACAGGTTATCATTCACCACAGACGCTTTGAACGGGGAATTCATGATGATGGTCGGGATCAGGTATTCATCAGTTCCCCAGGAGAAAAAAGCAAATCGCCTCAGCTTTTTATTACCGTCCATAAATTCCGTCACATATTTTGCGCAATCGGCGGTCAACGTCATGAAGGTGGCACATGGACCACCATACATTTTATAGGGAAGCGGAAATTTCCGTTTGGGCATGATCCGGTTGATAAGATACTGTATCCGGTACCTGCCCTTAAATCCAAAACTGGTCATATGGTACTGATGGATCCTGGTCATGGCATGGCTCCACCAGGTATCACCGGGGTCTTCATAATAAATAAAATTCCTGCCTTTACTGGTTTCGAGATGCCGGTAAAAAGAATCAACCGGTTTAATGGGATAATCCTGACCGCTCATAATACTGACATAATCATATTGGCGGCCGGAGTTTATTATTTCCCGGATAGAATTGATGATCCCGGCCGTCAGGCTATAACCGCCCCAGTTTACCCGAACCCTTCTTTCTATGAAATGGACATTGGGCAAATTTGCCAGGAAAGCAAATGGCGTCATGTCGATTTTCTTATCCAGGTGGATATAAAAATCACTTCCTGCCCGGCTGAATTTGTGTATAAGCCGTTCAACCTGCGACGGATCCTTATACGCCATAATAAGAAACGCTATTTTCATTGAAAGGATGTCTTCAAACTGATCTTAAATGGCAAGGCACAGGATTATCGAACATCCATAGTACCAGGCATTTGTAAATGCTAAAAAAACCCTTATTAAACGATAAAAACGCAGTTTTTCTTATCCCGCCGAATGAAAAGAAGGGGTGGGTCAGAATATTTGGTAAAACCCTCTCAGACACAAAATACAGGTTTTCAAAGCATTGTCAGCCAGGAGGCAACCCATATCACGCCGTTGGTCGCGGGTATCAAAGATGGCCTTCAAAAGTATAAAAAAAACACAAAAGAATCCTTTTGTGTTTTCAAACAATGAGCAGGTCTGCCTGCATCAGGATATTTTTTCCACCTGCATGTAGTTCAGTTCAACCGGCGTGGAGCGACCAAATATCTTTACCGTCACCTTCAACTTTTTCTTTTCATCATTGACCTCTTCGATGATACCATTAAAATCATTAAAGGGCCCTTCAATGATTTTGATAGTTTCTCCTATAATGAAGGGCTCGCTCATGCTGATCCCCCCCGACTCGGCCATTTCGTCCATTTTGCCGAGCATTTTATTGACTTCAGCCTTGCGCAACGCGATGGGGTTTTCTTTCCCCAGGAAATGGATAACGTTGGTCGTATTTTTAATGGCATCCCGGAGGTCATCACCCAGTTTACCTTCTGTCACTTCAATCATCACATAACCGGGGTAATAATTCCTTTCACGCATCACTTTTTTCCCATTCTGCACTTTGTATACCTTCTCAACCGGGAGAAATACCTGTTTCACGACTTCACCCCAGCCGCCCCGTGAGATTTCCTTGTCGAGGTATTCTTTCACCTTGCGTTCCTTGCCACTCACAACGCGCAGCACGTACCATTTGGTCTCTTTTTGATTAGTCGTCGTTTCCATTATGAAAATAAAGAATAAATAAAGTGTAAAATGCCCTGCGATAAAATGTCCATCAGCCACACGATAAAGGTGGTCACCAGGGTAGCGACCAGTACGATGACAGTAGATTGTTGCAGTTGGGTCCACGAAGGCCAGGTCACTTTTTCCATCAGTTCCTTATAGGATTCCCGGAAGTAGGTTGATATCTTATTCATGATTTAAAAATATATTCAAAAAATAATACCGGCCCCCTCCTTGCGGGGGCGACCATTCACGCTGCACGGGCACTAGGATTCGAACCCAGATCTAAGGTTTTGGAGACCTCTATTCTACCTTTGAACTATGCCCGTAGACTGCCGAAAACCGGCTAAAAGCTAAAAGCTATTCCGCCACCGGCGGAACAGCTTTTAGTGATATGTTGCAAAAGTAAAAAAAACTTTTTGCAAAGCCCTGTAATGAACCATGGGCTTATTTCAAGATCTCGGTAACCTGTCCTGCACCTACTGTCCTGCCGCCTTCGCGGATGGCAAATTTCAAACCTTTTTCCATCGCGATGGGCTGGATGAGTTTTACTGTCAGCGAGGTGTTGTCTCCAGGCATCACCATTTCAGTACCAGACGGTAATTCAACTTCACCTGTTACATCGGTAGTACGGAAATAGAATTGGGGACGATATTTATTGAAGAACGGGGTATGACGTCCGCCTTCTTCTTTGCTCAGTACATATACTTCACCTTTGAATTCAGTATGGGGTGTGATGGTTCCCGGTTTGCAGATAACCATACCACGGCGGATATCTTTCTTTTCAATACCGCGCAGCAGCAAACCTGCATTGTCACCCGCTTCACCTTCATCCAGCAATTTGCGGAACATTTCCACGCCGGTTACGGTGGAGTTCAGCGGTTTTTCCATCAAACCTACGATTTCAACACCCTCACCCACTTTCACACGACCTCTTTCGATACGGCCAGTGGCAACGGTACCGCGACCAGTGATAGAGAACACATCTTCAACGGACATCAGGAAGGGCTGATCAACGGGGCGGGGAGGCAGGGGAATATAGCTGTCGACCGCTGCCATCAGCTCATCGATGGCTTTTACCCATTTTTCTTCGCCGGCCAGGGCTCCGGTAGCGGAACCTTTGATGATGGGTGTGTTGTCGCCATCAAAACCATAGAAGGTCAGCAATTCGCGGATTTCCATCTCTACCAGTTCCAGCAGTTCAGGATCGTCCACCAGGTCTACTTTGTTCATAAATACCACCATACGGGGCACACCCACCTGGCGGGCAAGCAGGATATGTTCCTTGGTTTGCGGCATCGGACCATCTGTGGCCGCAACCACCAGGATGGCTCCATCCATCTGGGCAGCACCGGTGATCATGTTTTTTACATAGTCAGCGTGACCCGGGCAATCCACGTGAGCATAGTGACGATTGCTCGTCTGGTACTCAACGTGAGCGGTATTGATGGTGATACCACGCTCTTTTTCCTCGGGAGCAGCATCAATCTCATCATATTTTTTTGCTTCCGCCAAACCCTTCTTTGACAATATGGTTGTAATTGCTGCAGTCAGGGTTGTTTTACCATGGTCAATATGCCCGATGGTACCAACGTTAACGTGGGGTTTGTCCCTCTTAAAGGTCTCTTTTGACATCGTTATCTGTTTTAAGTTGTGTTTAAAATTGTCGCCCCGGCCAATGGCCCCGGGGTTTTTGTCTATATTAAGTAAGTACCCTTCAACTTTTGCAGCGCCTGTCTTTTGCACAGGTGCCGGCCCTCAACTGATCTTTATTGCTGCTATCA
>DATJYH010000048.1:0-4641 GCA_035499675.1 Puia sp. | reverse complement strand
CGCTTTTTATCACCTCCCGCAACTACGGCACCACGGTTTTTTCCATTTTTGTCAACCGGGAAGGAAAGGCCTGAGGAACGGGCTGTCAAAATTACACCATGAACATGCAACCCATATTTATTACCGGGATAGGAACAGATGTCGGCAAAACACTGGTGGCGGCCATCCTGGCACAGGCCCTCGAAGCCGATTACTGGAAACCCGTGCAGGCCGGTTTTGAACAGGGAACCGACAGCGACTGGGTAAAACATATGTTGGGCAATACGGCCACGCGCATCTACCCCGAATGTTACCGCCTGGCACGTGCCGCCTCCCCCCATATTGCTGCCCGTGAGGAAGGAATTCGGATCAGCCTGGAAAATATCATGGAACAATACAAAAAGATTGAACGGGATATAAATGCCGGCAGGCAGGCCCCCCTGGTCATTGAGGGAGCGGGCGGCCTGATGGTACCGCTGAATGAAGGAGACTTTGTACTGGACCTGGTCCGGAAGCTTCGGGCCAGGGTGGTGATCGTAAGCAGGAATTACCTGGGCAGCATCAACCATTCGCTCCTAACGGCCGCCGTGTGCAGGGCGCAACAACTGGATACAGCCGGCTGGGTTTTTAATGACCAGTATATGAATTACGAAGAAGAGATCGTGACCTGGACCGGCATCCCTTCTATTGCGTCTATTCCTTTCCGGGAAAACCCGGGTCGGGCATTTGTCGCAGAACAGGCGGCCCGGATGCGTAAGCAGGCGAGGCAATTTCTTCTTTGACATCATGCGCCAGCGGGCAAGGAGATTTGCTGTAACTTTAGCCGGCTGCCGAAGCGCCTATGACTGATATGAATTTCAATTTCCCTTTTTTAAGACCTATTCGCATGCTCTTGTTGCCGGTGTCCATCCTGTATGGCCTGGTGATCCACCTGCGCAACTGGATGTTTGATAAAAAAATCATCGGCTCTACTTCTTTCAATTTGCCGCTGATCTGCGTGGGAAATCTCTCGGTAGGAGGCACGGGCAAATCTCCCATGGTCGAATTCCTGGTGAAACGTTTGAAGGCACACGTGGAGATAGCGGTGCTGAGTCGCGGGTACAAACGTAAAACGAGGGGTTATGCACTGGCCGACAGCCATACTACGGCACTCGATATCGGTGATGAGCCCATGCAGTTTCATCTTAAGTTTCCTGATATCACCATTGCCGTGGGAGAGGAGCGCGTGGTGGCCATTCCTCAACTGCTTCATGACCGTCCGGCTACACGGGCCATTGTGCTGGACGATGCCTTCCAGCACAGGTCGGTAAGAGCCGGGCTGAATATCCTGCTCACCGATTACAACAATCTTTTTACCAGGGACTGGTTCCTTCCCACCGGCGATCTGCGCGATGAAAAGAAAAGTTATAAACGGGCCGATATCATCGTGGTGACCAAATGTGAGCGAAACCTCCGCGAGAGTGAAAAGCACGAAATCATCGGCGAGATCAGCCCGTTGCCGACGCAACAGGTTTTTTTTTCGTCCATTGAATATGGAGATCCTTATCATATCATCAGCAAGATTGCAAGACCCATCACCGGGTTTGTGGAAGTGCTGCTGGTATGCGGGATCGCCAACCCGGCCCCGATCAAAAAATTCCTGGATACCCATTCCAAAACCTATTACGAGCTGACCTATCGTGATCACCATATTTTTTCCATCGACGATCTGAAGAACATCATCCGTCGTTTCAATCAATTGCCGGCTAAGAACAAGATCATCCTGACCACCGAAAAGGATGCAGTACGCCTGGTGAAATTTGAACAGGAACTCCGGAACCTGCCTTTCTACGTGATCCCGATCGAGTCGAGGTTTTTGTTCAACGAGGAGCACCGATTTACTGATTTAATTGTTACATTCATCAATGGATTCAATCATTTATCCTAAACACATTTGATGGGACGGAAACAACCTGAGAAGAAAAAGAAAAAAGCGGCTGCCGTGCACGAATATGAGGGCAAACTGGAGGTTACGAAGTCAGGAATGGGATTTGTCATTTCTGACAAACTTGCCAGGGACATACTGATCCGCCCCGGCGATTTTAATACCGCGCTACACGGTGATACCGTGCGGGCACGTGTCGTGAGCCATGCCAGCAAGAGCGGGCGGATGCAGGGGGAGATAACGGCCGTGGTTGAACGAAAACAGATGGAGTTCCTGGGCAGGCTGCAGCTGAGCCAGACATTCGCCTTTTTTATGGCAGAGACCGACAAGCCCATGCCCGACGTTTATGTGCCCCTGACCAAACTCAACGGCGCCAGGGACAACGACCGGGTCATTGTTCGGATCACCCAGTGGGAAAAGAACCGGAAACCCGAGGGCGAAGTCATCCAGGTCATGAACAGCGAAGATGAAAATGACCGCGCGATGAAAGAAATATTGCTGGAAAACGGATTTGCAATATTCTTCCCCCAGCCCGTCATCGATGAAACGGCCCGGCTGAAGGATAGTATCCCTGATTCCGAGATCAGCCACCGGAAAGATTTCCGGAAGGTACTTACATTTACAATTGACCCCGTGGATGCAAAGGATTTTGACGACGCCATTTCTTTCTGTGAACTGGGAAACGGACATTATGAGATCGGAGTACACATCGCAGATGTAAGCCACTTTGTTCAACCAGGCACCGCGCTTGACCAGGAAGCCTATGCCAGGGCCACTTCGGTATACCTGCCGGACCGCGTCAACCCGATGCTGCCCGAAAAGATATCCAACGAACTCTGCTCGCTCCGCCCGCATGAGGATAAGCTCACGTTTTCCGCTGTATTCGAGGTTACGCCCAAAGGCGAGGTGAAACACCGCTGGCTGGGGAAGACCATCATTCATTCAGATCACCGGTTTACCTATGAGGAAGTGCAGGAGATCATAGCACAGCAGGAGGGGTTACACAGTAAGGAAGTACTGATATTAAACCAACTGGCCCAGCGATTCAGAAAACACCGGTTTAAAAAGGGTGCTATCAATTTTTCTTCCGTTGAGGTAAGGTTCAAACTGAATGAAAAAGGTAAACCGATTGGAGTAATCGTGAAAGAGAGTAAGGAATCACACCAACTGGTAGAGGAGTTTATGCTCCTGGCCAACCGGGCCGTTGCGGAATTTGTATCCGCGATCCGGGTGCATAAAAAACCCGTACCCTTTCCGTATCGTGTGCATGATACGCCCGACAAGGAGAAGCTGCAGCCCTTTATCGAATTCGCAAAAAAATTCGGACATCATTTTGATACCAAAACGCCACAGGGCATCGCTGCTTCGTTTAACCAGATGCTGGCTGATGTACAGGGCCGGCCGGAGCAGCATGTGCTGGAACAGCTGGGCATCCGCACCATGGCCAAGGCGGTATACACCACTGAAAACATCGGCCATTATGGCCTTGGATTTGAAAACTATTGTCATTTCACCTCACCCATCCGCCGCTACCCCGATGTATTGGTTCACCGGATTCTTGAACAATGCCTGAACAGCCAGGTGGAGCCCGACAAGCAATTAGAAACATCCTGTAAACATTGCAGCGAAAGAGAACGCGCGGCCATGGACAGCGAGCGTGCCGCCAATAAATACAAACAGGTGGAATACATGCAGGATTTTCTGGGAGAAGAATTCGAAGGGGTGATCAGTGGAACGGCCTCCTTCGGTTTTTGGGTAGAAACCATCGAACACAAATGCGAAGGCCTGGTCGGCATCAACAGCCTGCTGGATTACGATGATTTCAGGCTGGTGGAGAGTGAGTATGCGCTGGTGGGGAGAAGGAGCGGGCGGAAATTTCGTATGGGCGATAAGGTAACGATCAAAGTGGTGGCAGCCAGCCTGGCCAAACGACAGATGGACTATGAATGGGTCATTGCCAGTGGCATGAAGGAAGAAAAGAAGGACGGCGATAAACGGAAACATAAAAAAGAAAAAAAATCAAAGCACCAGGGATAGCGGGTCACCCTGCGGAGAGCAAGCGGTTCACCGGATCTGTATACCCGTTGCAATACCAGGAATCATGCAGCATTTTGAGGCATTGTCAAAGGCATTCTCAACCAGGTTCGAAACAACACATTTTCCCGAAAAACCCGCGAACCTTTACGGGCCGGCGGAATACTTCCTTGGGCTGGGAGGGAAACGCATCCGGCCCGTTCTCTGCCTCATGGCCAATGAGCTGTTTGACGAGATCCTGCCCCAGGCGTGGGACGTGGCCACCGCCATCGAACTTTTTCACAACTTCACCCTGATCCATGACGATATCATGGACAAAGCGCCGTTGAGGAGAGGCATGCCCACCGTCCACCAAAAGTTTGGCGAGCCGGCCGCGCTCCTGGCAGGAGATGTGATGTTGGTAGTGGCTTATGACTACCTCAACAAGTTGCCGGCGGTGATGCTCCACAAGATCATTGACATCTTTAACCGAGCTGCTAAGGAGGTTTGTGAAGGCCAGCAAATCGATATGGATTTTGAAAGAGAAGAACAGGTTGGAATGGCGGACTACCTCCACATGATCGGCCTGAAAACATCCGTGCTGCTGGCCGCCAGCCTGCAAATGGGTGCCGTGCTTGGCGGAGCAGGGGAGGGCAACCAACAGCATTTGTACCGTTTTGGTAAAAATCTGGGACTGGCTTTCCAGGTGCAGGACGACTACCTGG
>DATJYH010000047.1:0-6548 GCA_035499675.1 Puia sp. | reverse complement strand
TCATTGGGAAGAGGTATTCTGGTGGATACTGGCAGGTAGTTTTGGCATAACGGTAAATGCGTGCGCGTTTGAAGCGATTGCAAGGAGTATCTCCACGCAAATATTGGGCAAACACAAAAACCGGCCGGTTCAACTGGAAGCGCTCCTGCTCGGGCAGGCGGGATTGCTGGACAGGGATTTCAGCGATGCCTATCCGCTGGAGCTGAACAGGGAATTCCGCTTTCTGAAAAAGAAATATCAATTAACCCCCATCCATCAGCAGGTTCACTTTTTACGCATGCGTCCGGAAAATTTTCCCACCATCCGGCTTTCTCAACTTGCATCACTGATTCACGCGTCCTCCCACCTGTTTTCAAGAGTCAGGGAGGCCGAATCAATCCGGGAAATACGACAGATGTTTTCTGTAACGGCCAGTGCCTATTGGAAGGATCACTACGTATTTGAAGAACCGGCGCCTGCAAGGCCAAAAATGCTGGGTCGGCAGATGCAGGACAGCATCTTGATCAATGCACTGGCGCCGATGCTTTTTGCTTATGGGGTTGTACAACAGGAAGACAATTTTGCGCAAAAAGCTTTTCAATGGCTGGAGAAAGTGGCGCCAGAAAAAAATTCGATCGTAAAAAAATGGCAAGCATTGGGAATGGACAATCAGCACGCCTCGGATTCACAAGCACTGCTTGAATTAAAAACCCATTATTGTGATAAGAAGCGATGCCTTGAATGTGCCATCGGGAATGCGTTGCTGGGCAGCACCGGGCTGTCAACAGACGACAGATAACAGACCGCGTCCGCCTTAGGCGGAATAGGCGGATGACAGTTGACAGTCTTCCTCCGCTAAAGGATCGGTAATGATCAACTGACTGATGGGCCTTACCCGCATCTCGTATCCCGTGTCCCACTCCCGGCTATAGACTCTTGACTCCCGACTCCACCTTGTTCCAGTTAAAAATAACTTTCACGTCGATATCCGGGTGGATACTGTAGATCACCGGGCAGGTATGCGCGGCCCTTTCCAGGATAAGCCTTTCCTTATCTCCGATTTCCAAACTATTTGGAAAATGAAATGTTAAATTGATGCCTCCTATCCGCCGCGGGTCGGCCTTCATGATCTTTTGAATATCTATTTTCAGGCCCCGTAAATTCACCTGCATATCCCTGGCCTTGATGCCCATGATGGTCATCATACAGCTGCCCAATGCAGTGGCGACAAGGTCGCTGGGGGAAAAGCGTTGCGCTTTGCCCTGGTTATCGAGGGGAGCATCGGTTTCAATGATGCTGCCTGATTGCAGGTGAGTGGCAACCGTACGCAAATCACCCTCGTAAATTACGGTGGAGGTCATTATATATTTTTGTATAAATTTACGTCAGATAACCCAAATCAATAGCAGTGAAGAAATTTTTCCTGTTCGCGTCCCTCACCCTGTTAACAGCGCGTTTATTGGCCCAGGATACCTTATCGACCTATCACAGCACTCCTAACGATAAAAAGGCAGCAAAGCGGCAACGGATCAACAACCTTCTCAGAATGGAAGAAGAAGGGGATTTGATATTTAACAAACAGAGCATTTTTGGTATCAAGCTGGCCACAGACGGCTATGGGATATCCTATGAAAAAGGGAAATTCAAAACGCCTACGCGTACCGTGCTTCTCCAGTTTGAGTTGAATGAAAAGAAGAGCCCCAAGGACCATAAAGTGGATGCGGCTTATAACGGGTATAGTTTTAACTCGGTGGTGGTAGGCAAACTCAACAATTTTTACCAGTTCAAAGCCTCGATTGGCCAACAGCACTTGATCGGTGGCAAGGGGAATAAGAACGGCGTGGCTGTTACCGTCCTGTACACGGGTGGACTGTCGCTTGGTATACTTAAACCCTATTATGTGGATGTACAGGATGCGCAGGGAAACAGTTTTCAGAGTAAATATCCCACCATTATCGACAGCGGTTACCTGGAACTGGGTGCATCGGGATTTACCGTGGGATGGAACCAGGCAAGTGTTAAACCGGGGGTGAACGCAAAGGCAGCGATGCGGTTTGACTATGGTCGACTCAACACGAGCGTTACCGCCATCGAAGCGGGTGTCAGCGCCGAATACTATTTTAGTCCTGTTCCCATGATGTACCTGGTCCCTTACAAGCAGTTTTTCTTCAATTCTTATGTAACCATCCTGTTCGGTAAGCGGAAATAGGCCGACAACCCTCATCGCGGTAATTTCATAGCCCTGCCCAAAACGCCTATCTTTGCATCTTACTTTTGTACCGGGCATCGCGGTAGCAACTGTTTGGTTTATATGGTCGATGCTCATTGTGAAACGAACAATTCATTATGCAGGAACTTCCCGTAATTGCCCCTGAAAATACCATGACGCAAAAGCCCAACTGGCTTCGTGTCAAACTGCCCATTGGCGAAAGCTATAAGCATGTGCGCAACCTGGTGGACACGCACAAGCTGCATACTATTTGCGAAAGCGGCAATTGTCCCAATATGGGTGAATGCTGGGGTGCCGGCACCGCCACCTTTATGATCCTCGGCAATATCTGTACCCGGAGCTGTGGTTTTTGTGCTGTGGCCACGGGCAGACCGGAACCGGTTGACTGGGATGAACCCCAACGGGTAGCCGAAGCCATTTTCCTGATGAAGGTTAAACATGCGGTAATCACTTCTGTTGACAGGGACGAACTCAGGGATGGCGGGAGCATCATTTGGCAACACACCATCCGCGCGGTAAAGGCACTCAACAGCAATACTACACTGGAAACACTGATTCCCGATTTTAAGGCGGAAAAGGAAAATATCCAGCGTGTCATTGAAGTGGCGCCGGAAGTGGTCTCACATAATATTGAAACGGTTGAGCGGTTGACCAAACAGGTGCGTATCCAGGCCAAGTACTGGCGCAGCATGGAAACCCTGAAAATCCTGAAAGAAGGCGGCATGCGAACCAAGAGCGGCATCATGCTTGGCCTGGGGGAAAGAAAGGAGGAAGTGTTGCAAACCATGCAGCATCTGCGCAACAGCGGTGTGGATGTGATCACACTCGGCCAGTACCTGCAACCCACCAAAAAACATTTGCCCGTGGTACGTTTTGTTCATCCCGACGAATTTGCGGCGCTCAGGGACGCCGGGTATGAAATGGGATTTGACTATGTGGAAAGCGGTCCGCTGGTGCGCTCATCCTATCACAGCGAAAGACATGTCTTCCCGGGTCTTGGCAGGCGCGAATGGAACAAGCAGAAAGAGGACCAGGCAGCCTGATAAATTCTACTATGTTGGTAAGAAAGCTCAGTCTCCTTCTCTTCCTTGTCAATACTATTTGTTTTTCTTTTGCACAGCTCCGCTGGAAAAGGGTGGACTCATTGTATGGCCCTCTTCCTGCTTCCCTGAATGTATACCGGACAAAGGATTCGCTCGATGGTCACGCCTTCCTTGCCTTTTATGCTTCGGTTCGTTTGAACGACAATGATCTGCTTTTTACCACCCGGGGTGATGATGGTGACCGGTACACACCTGCGCGGTATTTCCAGCTCGAAAAATTTCCACTGCTGCTGGTCAACTGCAGTTTTTTTTCGCTGGAAACCGGTCAAAACCTGAGCCTGTTGATGAAGAAAGGCAGATTGATCGCTTACAATGTACCTGCTTTGAAAGGGATGGGTCCCGATTCGATGTACTATTATTATCCCACGCGCAGCGCAATTGGCATTGACCGGAACCGAAGGGCGGACGTGGCCTGGATTTTCAATGATTCGGCCCACCGGCGACCCTATGCCTTTGAAGAAGCGCCGGTAATTGCCAGGGGTTCCGATCCTTCGCCGGGCATCAACGATCTCAAAAACATCGAATGGAAATGGTGGGAAATGCGGACCGCCGTAGGAGGAGGGCCCACGCTGGTGCACGATGCCATGGTCATGGTTACGAGTAAGGAGGAGCAAATGTTCCCGGGTGAAGAAAATGAACGCACCCCCAGGACGGCCATGGGTTATACGGCTGATAATCGGTTAATCATTCTCGTTATACAAGGCCGAACCGCCGATATCGCCGAGGGCGCCACCCTGCGGGAAGAGGCAAAGATCATGAAGGACCTGGGATGTGTGGAAGCTCTCAACCTCAACGGCGGCGGCAGCAGTTGCATGCTGGTCAATGGTAAGGAAACCATCCGGCCATCCGACAAGGAGGGCCAACGACCCATACCGGCAGTGTTTATGGTGAAATGGGCGGGGAGGAGTGAGTGAAATGTGGCGGATGACAGGATGCGGGATCCGCGATACGGGTGATTCCGTCCCGCCATTAAATATCAAAGGTTCGTTTAGGTCAATGCATGCTATCTGTCTTCAGCCAAATCGGGTTCATCCTGGGTTGCTTACCATCTGCAGATGGCCTTTGCTCAGTAAATGTAAATGCGTTTCATACCCAGTCCCGGATCCCGCATCTCGTCTCCCGCATCCCATCACTCCTTCATCTCCCATACCAGCGCACTCGCGCCGAGGATGGCGGCATCAGACTCTTTGAGATGGCTGATCAGGATCTTTACTTTGTTTTGAAACACCTGGATGAGGTTGGCCTCCATATGCTCGCGGGTGGGTTTTAGAATGAAATCCCCCGCCTTGGTCAGCCCGCCAAACAATACAATGGCTTCCGGGCTGGAGAACATCACGAAGTTGGCCAGCGCCATACCCAGGATCTTTCCGGTATATTCAAATATTTCCAGAGCCAGGTGGTCGCCGGCGATGGCAGCGTCATACACTTTTTTGGAATCCAGTTTGTCCTTGGGTATATCTTTTAAAACACTTTTTTCCTTGCTGCGGGAGAGCATCTCGGCAGCCGTCAGGGCTACACCGGTGGCAGAGGCATAGCTTTCCAGTGAACCATATTTACCCGTACCCTCATGTTTTCGACCGTCGGGGATGATGATGGTATGGCCCAGTTCCCCGGCAAACCCGTCATGCCCGAGCACGAGGCTGCCATTGGCCACAATACCGCTGCCTACGCCTGTACCGAGGGTGATCATGATAAAATCCTTCATGCCCTTGGCCGCTCCATACATCATTTCGCCGATGGCAGCCGCGTTGGCATCATTGGTCAATATGGTGGGCAACTGGAATTTATTCTGTATCAGTTTTGCCAATGGGATAATCCCCTTCCAGGGCAGGTTGGGCGCATACTCCACCGTTCCCGTATAGTAGTTCCCGTTAGGCGCACCCAGGCCAATGCCCCTCATGCGTCCTGGCCCGCCTGCTTTTTCGATAAGCGGATAGAGCGCGGCGTGCAGGGCATCGATAAAACTTTCCACTTCGGCATGTCCCCGGGTGGAGATTTCACTGGAGAACAAAACGTTTCCATTTCTGTCCACGATCCCGAACTTGGTACCCGTTCCGCCGATATCTATTCCCACCGCCAGGGGCTCCAGGGAAGCAGCAGTAGCCAGTTTTGCTTTTGCCATGAAAGAGATATTTAGAAGTTGAAAACACCCGGAACCAGGTCGATCCCTGTTCCGGGTGATGCGTGCTAAGCGCTTGCAAATATATCAGAAGATGATCAATGGCCGCCGCCAATCTGCTCATCAAAGTTCAAACCCTGCGCCTTCAATACAGCCTTCAGCCTCAATGCCAGGAAGGCAAGGGCGGCAAAACAGCAGGCGGCAACCAGGTAGGAGATATGCATGTTATTGGGTGCGCTGCCCATGGGTTTCAGATCACCGATGGAACCCTGGAACGGGGGAATGACCGCGCCCCCAAGGATCATCATAATGAGGAAGGCTGAACCCTGGCTCGTATATTTTCCCAGGCCTGCAACACCAAGCGAAAAAATACAGGGCCACATGATGGAACAGCAAAGTCCGCCTGACATGAATGCATAGACGGATACAATGCCTTTTGTTGCAACACCAAACAACATGGCGAAGCAGGCAAGGAGTGCCAGGGTCAGGAGCGTTTTGACAGGTTTTTGTTGGCCAAAAAAGAAGGCAAGTATAGCGATCGCGATCACTCCGGTATATGGCAGCAGGTCAGCGATATTATTGCCATACAAATAATTTACAAAAAGAATGACTCCGAAAGCTACGTAAGGAACAATGATGGTGGCGAGGATTCTTCCGGTTTTTTTCAGGTTAAAAACACCAATGGCTCCCGTCCACCGGCCAATCATAAGGCTTCCCCAATAAAGGGAAACATACTTGGAAATTTCGCTGTCGAGGAGGCCTTTTTCCGTAAGATAACCCGGGGTCTTCAGCAAAGCCCCAAAATTATTGTCGATGGTCACTTCCACGCCTACATAAAGGAAAATGCCCAGCATTCCGAGAATCAGCTGCTGGTATTTCATCGCCCCCCAGTGACTGCCGTTTTTGGAGGCGCTGCCATAGGAGTAAAACAGTATGCCCACTACAACCACTAAGGTCAGAACCAGCAACGGAAGCTTGCCTATATCACTCAACTGGCCTATGATGATGATCAAAATAATGAGAAGGGTCATCGTGATCAGCGAGATGGAAGCCTTTCTGGATGCCTCAAATTTGGCCTCGTCTTTGCCTGAAGGCAGCTTTGATATCGCGAAAAAAA
>DATJYH010000046.1:0-4488 GCA_035499675.1 Puia sp. | reverse complement strand
CATTTCCTGAACGCCGGCTCTCGAAAACATAATTCTGACCATAAATGATCGCCAGCCGCTCTGATAAGTTGGTTAACCCAATGCCCCAACCTTTTACCTGCCGGCCCGGTTCCTGGCCATTACTGTTCACCACCGCAAATTCGATGCGGTCAGCTACTTTCAGGTCGAGTGATACAAAATTGCCCTTCTTCGATTTGTCCATACCGTGCTTGAACACATTTTCCACCAGGGGTATCAGCAGCATGGTTGGGATCTTTTTGTCCTGCAACGGCCCGCTGAGGTTGATCTCGGTGTGGACGGGAAAACGCATACGCCTGTTCTCGAGTTCGATATAGTTCCTGATAAAATCCAGTTCCGCTGTCAGGGGAATCTCCTGCTTTGGCCCGTGTTCGAGAAAATAACGCATGATCGCACTTAATTTCTCGATGAGGTCCGCTGCCAATGGCGATTCCTTTTGTGTAACCGAATAAATGTTGTTCAGGGTATTAAAAATAAAATGTGGCTGCACCTGTGCCTTCAACAGGTTATGCTGCGACTCAGCATGTTTCTTCAGCAGTTGCTCCTGTTGCCGGCGAATAAGAAAAAAATCCATGCTGAACCGGTAAGCAATGCTAAAAATAAAGACAAGCAGGTGCGAGATCAGGATATACAGGTAGTCCCTAAAAACAAGATGATGCGGCTTTTGCAGGTCCAGTTCATCCCATATATAATACTGGATCCTGGCCCGTGAAAAAGTAACCAGGGCCAGGAAGAGCATGACAGACAACAGGTAAATGACATATTTCTTTTGCCGGTAGAACCCGGGCATCAGCCATACTGCATTTCCATAGATGATCACTGCGTAGGACAGCGTGGTAGTTGCGGCGTAGACGAACGCCTGCAAGATGGGGTCTTCCTGCAGCATATACAAAAAATGCATGCAAAAGACAAAAGGCCAGATCAGCCGTTGCAGGTTCGCAAGGCTGTAATATTTTTCTTTCATTTCAATGGTCAGTTCAACAGGAGTCTGCGCAAGATACAGCTGTATTTGTTGAAAAAACCAGCTAAAATGTTAAAGCGGCTGGCGCTGGTCAGGAGCTGCCCGCAAGACTTTTGCTGATCCCTAATTCCAGTCCCCTGATCTCTGCCAGCCCGCGCAAACGCCCGATGCCACTGTACCCGGGGTAGGTTGACTTCTGCAGGTCGTCCAGCATACAATGCCCATGATCCGGACGCATGGGGATAGAGCGGGATCGCCGTTGCATCATCAACAGGATTTCACGAACTACGGCCCACATGTCTACGTCTCCGTCCAGGTGATCGGCTTCGTAAAAATTCCCTTCTGTGTCCCGCCGGGTGCTGCGGAGATGCAGAAAATGGATATGGTCTCCAAGTCGGCTGATCATCCCCGTTAGATCATTGTCAGGCCGGACACCGTACGAACCCGTGCAAAAACAAAGACCATTGGCCGGGGAAGGGGCGGCTTCCAGGAGGGCCAGCGCATCTCTTTCGGTACTCACAATGCGTGGGAGTCCAAGAATCGGGTAAGGGGGGTCATCGGGGTGGATGGCCATTTTTAAACCCACCGATTCAGCCACTGGTATCACCTGTTGCAAAAAATAAAATAAATGCCGTTGCAGGCGTGCTGCATCGATACCCTCATAGGTTTTGAGAGCCGCCAGTATTTGCTCTTCCGTGAATCGCTCTTCGCTGCCAGGCAGGCCCAGCAACGCATTCCGGTAAAGGGTTTCCTTTTCCTGTGCACTCATGGTTTCAAAACGGCGTGCAGCCTTCTCCTTTTCCTCAGTATTATATTCCTTTTCCGCACCGGGACGCCGCAGCAGGAAGAGGTCGAAAGCAATAAAGGCAGATTTTTCAAAACGCAGTGCCAGGCTTTTATCGGGCATTTCAAAGGAAATATCGGTGCGCATCCAGTCGAGGATCGGCATAAAATTATAGGTCACCACTTGCAGGCCGCAGGCTGCCACGTTTCGCAGACTTTGCCGGTAGGTCTTGATATGGTCAAGATAGGCGCCCGTTTGTTTCTTGATGTCTTCATGCACCGGCAGGCTTTCAATCACCGTCCAGGTCAGCCCGGCCGCCTCGATCATAGCCTTTCTTTTCCTGATCTCTTCGACGGTCCAAAGTTCACCTACCGGAATGTGATGAAGCGCTGTGACCACACCCGTGCATCCCGCCTGGCGGATATCCCATAAACTCACCGGATCATTGGGACCGAACCAGCGCATGGTTTGCTCCATTAACAGCATACTCGTTTTTTTATTAAGCATCATGACCGCACTGATACGGCAACAGGATGCCTGCATAAAAATAAAGCCTAACAGGAATTCAAAGAAAAAATATCGTATTAGTGAAGAGCCAGCATGACCTCAACCGGTTTGGCCGCTCCCAATGCTTCTCCCCTGCTGCCGGGTAAGCAACCACCTACACTGACCCTAATATTGCCGGCTGGCCAGACCATGTTTCCATTCTCGTCAATGAGCGCCAGTTGGTCAGCTGTAAGCTGGAAGCGAACCTTTGTCGAGGCGCCCGCGGCCAGGCTGATCCTTTTAAATCCTTTGAGCGCATACAGGGGGACATCGCTCCCCAATCCTTCATGGGTCAGGTAAAGTTGTACCACTTCATCTCCCGCGTATTTTCCAGTATTGGTGACCGTTACTTCCACTTCGATTTTGTCATTTTCTGTAACTGCCTGCTTTGAAAGAACCGGATGGCTATAGACAAAGCTGGTATAGCTTAATCCATACCCAAATGGATACAGCGGCTCGGCCGACATATAACGATAGGTCCTTCCTTTCATGGAATAGTCCTCGTAAGGCGGGATTTGGTCGAGCGATTTAGGGAAGGTAACAGGAAGTTTGCCCGAGGGCGAGACCTTTCCAAAGATCACATCTGCCACTGCATTACCCCCTTCTTCACCCGGATACCAGACCAGCAATACCGCATCTGCCAGCTCCTGCACGTCGGCCAGGTTCATGGGACTTCCACCTGTAACAACCGCAATGACAGGTTTGGGATTGTTTTCTTTCATCTTCCGGAGAAACTCCACCTGGTTGGCAGGGATATTATAATCAAGCCGGTCGCCAAAGGATGGCGAGGCGATCGATTCTCCTTCTTCTCCCTCCAGCAGCCCGGTAATACCCATCACTACAATCGTGGCATCCGAGTTTCTCGCTTCGTCTGCCGTCCAGTCGATGGGATTGATATTGGGCCTGTCTAATAAAGTCCCGGGCCGATACTGCATCTGGCTGCCTGCTGCGATCTGGCCTGCCAGGCCTTCCAGGATGGTACTGAACTGATTGTTGATCCCATAGTAGTTCCCCAACAAAGCATCGACGGACGCGGCATTGGGACCCGTAACAAAATATTTCTTCAGGTCGGGTTTCAGGGGCAGGGAACCGTTGTTCTTCAGGAGCACAATGGATTGTCTGGCCACCTGCCTCGCGAGTTGCCTGTGTGCTGCACTATTGATAACGGACTCGGGTATGCGATTATACGGATTCGCCGAAGGGGGATCAAACATGCCCAACCTGAATCTTGTGCGAAGCAAAATGGACAGGGAACTGTCGATCTGTTTTTCTGTGACCAGTCCCTGCCGGGTAGCCTGTACCAGGTACGGATAGGTATCCCCGCATTCCAGGTTAACGCCCCGGCTAAGCGCCAGGGCGGCGGCTTCCACCGGTCCTGATACTATTTTATGTCCCTGGTAAAAGTCGCTCAATGCCCAGCAATCCGATACGATATGTCCCTGGAAATGCCATTGCTTCCGCAACACCTCCTGTAAGAGGTATTCGTTGCCGCAACATACTTCGTCGTTGGTACGGTTGTATGCGCACATCACCGCTTCTACTTTTGCGTCAACCAGGGCGTGGAAAGCAGGTAGATAGGTTTCCCAAAGGTCCTTCATGGATGCATGGGCATTGAATTCATGCCGAAGTCTTTCGGGTCCACTATGCACCGCGTAATGTTTCGCGCAGGCAGCCACCTTCAGATAACGTGGATCATCTCCCTGCAGTCCCTTGACAAAAGCGACGCCCATGCGGGCGGTCAGGTAAGGGTCCTCACCATAGGTCTCCTGTCCCCTGCCCCATCGCGGATCACGAAAGATGTTGATATTGGGTGTCCAAAAACTGAGCCCACCATAACGGGCATGATAATCCTTCTTAACAGCGGCATTGTACATGGCCCTCGCTTCGTCTGAAATGACAGTTGCCTCCGCTTTGGCGAGACTATCGCTGAAAGTAGCCGCGAGCCCGATGGCCTGTGGAAATACCGTGGCCGTGCCGGAACGCCCTACGCCATGCAGCGCCTCACTCCACCAGTTATAGGCCGTAATATGCAACCTCGGTATGGCCGGACTGTTGTAGTTCATCAGTTGAACTTTTTCCTCCAGGGTAAGTCTGGACACAAGATCCTTTACCCGTGTTTCCAAAGGAAGCGCAGGATTAAGAAAAGGTTCATTCTGCGCCCGCAATACAGCACAGGTAA
>DATJYH010000045.1:0-5330 GCA_035499675.1 Puia sp. | reverse complement strand
GGAATGACGTAAACCTCGCCGTTAGTTCTTCGGTATATGAGGCGATGCAACGGCCACCCCGGCTACAGCCCTCACCCATCCAGCAACAAAAAGTATCCGCCGGCCAGTTGGGAAGAAAAACAGGAAGGGGGTACTATGACTATCATACCACCAAAAAATAATTCGTCTACTAAGTCTTAAGTTTGCAAAAACTACTTCAGTAATGCCCATGGCAGCGGATGGACCAGGAGATAGGAAGGAGCCGGTCCTGGTAACAGGAGGTACTGGCTTTCTCGGCGCTTATATCATCAAAGAACTGCTGGAAAAAAATTACCGGGTCAGGGCCATTCGCCGGACGCGCAAGCTCCCTTTTTTTATTCCTGCCGATGTCCTGAACAATGTGGAATGGGTGGACGGGGACATACTGGATATCAGCAGCCTGGAAGAAGCGATGGAGGGAGCACATTCAGTGGTGCATGCCGCGGCCAAGGTTTCATTTACGCCGGGCGACCGGCATGAACTGTACAAAACCAATGTGGAAGGAACGGCCAATGTGGTCAACACCGCCCTCGACAAAAATATCCGGCGTTTCGTGTATGTAAGCTCGGTAGCCGCCCTGGGAAGGACCGCCAACGGCGCCACGGTGGATGAAGGAAAACAATGGGAAGAAATTAAACTACATACAAACTATGCCAGGAGCAAGTACCAGGCCGAAATGGAAGTGTGGAGGGGGATCAGCGAAGGACTGCCGGCGGTGATCGTCAACCCAAGTACCATCATTGGCTATGGCGACTGGAATACTTCCAGCTGTGCCATTTTCAAGAACGTTTATGATCAGTTTCCCTGGTATACCACCGGTATAAATGGATTTGTGGATGTGGAAGACACAGCAAGGGTTGTTGCCTGTTTGCTGGAGAGTTCCATCATCGCTGAACGCTTTGTGGTAAGCAGTGAAAACTGGTCATTTAAAGACCTCTTCAATACCATTGCTGATGGATTTTCAAAAAAGCACCCGCATCGTGAAGCCACTGCTTTCCTGGCGGCTATCGCCTGGCGGGTTGAAAAATTGAAGACACTGTTTACCGGGCATCCGTCCCTGCTCACACGGGAAAGCGCCATGCTGGCCAGGGCAAAAACTTATTTTAACAATAACAAAATACTCCGGTTTTTACCCGGCTTTCAATTTACGCCCCTGCAGCAGACCGTTATGAGATCATGCCAGGCCTATTTGCAGCAACTGAATAAGCCTTAGGACGGCCGGCTATTACATACTTGGAGGCCGCCTGATTCGTTAATAATAAACCAGAAATCAACAGGCTTGATTTTTGCTTTATCCATCATTCAAACAATATCCATGAAGCAATTCCTTTGCTTGTTTACGGCCTTTTTTTCGACCCTGGTTGTTTTTTCACAGGACAAATATTTTACCGTTACCGGGAAAGTGGTGGATGCCAAATCCGGGCAACCCATGCCCAATGCATCGGTGTTTTGCCAGAACACCACCATCGGTACTACCTGCGACAGCTCCGGACGCTTTTTTTTGCGTTTGGGAAATGGCGGATACGACCTGGTGGTCTCCTATACCGGGTTCGAGACAAAACTGACACGCATCAGCAATGCCGGCAAAAGCAACAACGACATGGTTATTGAATTAAAAGAACAGGACAAGAGCATGGCCGAGGTGGTCGTGGCGGGTAGTGCGGAGGTAGCTGATGGCTGGACCAAATACGGGCAGTTTTTTCTGAAAAATTTTATCGGGACTACCCCCAACTCCGATCAATGCACGATTGAAAACAAGGACGTCCTGAAATTCTATTTCTATAAAAAAAGAAACAAGCTCAAGGTCAGGGCAAAAGAAGACCTCATCATCATGAACAATGCCCTCGGGTATAAAATCAAATACCAGCTTGATTCCTTTGTATACGAGTACAACAACAATGTAGGAACCTACACCGGCTATCCATTGTTTGAGGAAATGACGGGAACAGCAGATCAGCAGGAAACCTGGAAGAAGAACCGGTTCATATCCTATCTTGGTTCGAGGCTCCATTTTATGCGCTGCTGGTACGACAGCACCCTGACCGACGAGGGTTTCCAGCTTGAAGTAGCCGATTCTTCGGACCTTAACCATTTTACCGCCTTGAAAAATCCTTACGACAGCACGATATACTCCCTGGACAGTGGAGATGTGGATATCGGCATCAAGGGTCGCCTGCGCATCAATTTCAGCAACCGGGTACCGGACAAACGATACCTGATGGAGAATAAATTTCCACTTACCGCAAAATTGCAGATCTCCGTGCTGGATTTGTCAGACGGATTTGCAATCCAGGAGAATGGTTATTTCTATGAGCAGGCCGATGTGACCAATGAAGGTTACTGGGCCTGGAAAAAACTGGCCGAATTGCTGCCATACGATTACAACCCGCAGTAATTCGTAAGAAAGGTTTTTAATACTTCGTTGCCTAACTTAACTTTTTCAGCTTCTCCCATATTTCGGGGATGCGTTTGATCCAGACAAGTTCCTTCATTTTGACACTGGCATCCTCGGCAGGTGAGCCAAAGAATACCTTGCCCGCCGGTAGTGAGGCCGGCACTCCGCTTTGTGCATAGACCACTGTATTGTCGCCGATGCTGAGGGTTTTGCTTACCCCCACCTGGCCCCACAGGATCACGCCATTTCCAATTTCAACTGCTCCCGCAATACCCACCTGTGCGGCAAACAGACAGTTCTTCCCGGTCACCGTATCATGACCGATATGAATCATGTTATCCAGCTTCGTTCCCCGGCCGATCACGGTATCACCCGTTACACCCCGGTCAATGGTACAACCGGCACCGATCTCCACATCGTCTTCAATCACCACGCGGCCACAGCTCAACATTTTTTTATACCAGACCTCCCGGTCTTTTTTGCTGTTGTAGTAAAAAGCATCGGAACCAATAACCGTGGCTGCCTGTATGACCACGTTGTCGCCAATCACACAATGATCCATGATAACCACCTGCGGATGTATGCAGCAGTTCTTGCCAATGCTTACATGATGACCAATAAAGGCGCCCGGATAAATATAGGTTCCTTCGCCGACCACAGCCGAATCGCTGATGCTTTTAACAGCCGGCTCAAAGGGACGAAAATGTTTTACAATGGCCAGGTAGGCTTCGAAAGGTTGATCCACCACCAGCAATGCTTTCCCGGGTGGACAATCCACCGGTTTGTTGATGATGATATAAGTCGCTGCCGACTGAAGACATTTATCATAGTATTTGGGATGGTCTACAAAAACCAGGTCACCCTGCTCCACCTTGTGAATTTCATTGATGCCGGTGGCCTGTCCCTGTTGATCGCCGATCAGCTTTGCCCCGAGAAAATCGGACAACCAGGCAAGCGGCACGGGAGTAGGAAATTTCATGCGGTTAAATTTCCTGTAAACCTACATCAAAATACAGCATCTATATAGGGCCGATGCTTCTTCGTTGCGTCCTTTTACCAGCGGCATTTTTTGAGAGAAGCACGGGCCCGGGTTTCCCTTTCATGGTTAAACTGCATCTTTTAACAATTCTTCCATACCCGTGATGGCTTGCGTATTTTCACGCGGACGGAAGAATAAACATGCAAACATGACCGCGGTCAACTTGTTGCCGGTTTAACGCTCCGATCATTTTCCCGAGAGCGTGATACGCTGAAATCCAGTATTGATCAATGTTCCGTGAGATAGCAACAAAGATGGAGAACTTGAAAAACATCAATGAACTGCCGTTGACTGATCTGTATCCCTTATCCAACCGTTGTTTTAGACCGGCCTTATCCACCTGGATCAAAAAAAATGTGCATAAAATTTATGCGAAAATTTTTTTAGATCGGGAAAATTCTTTTTAATATTGTGTAGGGAAATTCATTTCCCGGTACTTACTAACCCATCCAAATAATAAAAGTCCCGTCGGTTGACGGGATTTTTTATTGCGGTTTGCGTTCGTTCCCCCGGCATCACTTCATTCGGCAGGTTTGACATTCTACAGCATTATATACAAGCCATTCCAGGTGCTATCGCAGTTCTCTCCGAAGGAAGGGAAATCCTGTCTTGCTGATTTCTTTAAAGTGCCGAAGGATGCCTATCCTGTCGGTCGACTCGACTACGACAGTGAAGGCCTGCTCATCCTTACCAACGACCGGGAACTCAATCATCGTTTGCTTCACCCCCGCTTTGCACATGAACGGGAGTACTGGGTAGAAGTGGAAGGAGATATCACCGGGACGGCACTGGATCATTTGAAGACAGGATTGGATATCAAGGTTGACGGAAAGCCCTTTCACACCCGGCCTTGTATCGCCCGCAGGTTTTCAGTCAAACCCTCCGTGCCCGATAGAAACCCACCCGTTCGTTTCCGGAAAAACATTCCCACCTCCTGGATCAGCATGATATTGACCGAAGGAAAAAACCGGCAGGTAAGAAAAATGACGGCCGGCTGTGGTTTCCCGACGCTGCGCCTGATACGTTACCGGGTAGAAGCGCTCACCATCTCAGGTATGGTGCCCGGCACCATGCGCATGTTGGAGCGACGGGATATCTATCAAAAACTGTTTTCGAATGACCCTGTTGTTTACAGGCGTCGATCCTCTCCATGACAACACCGATTCGTCGCCAACCAGACCTGATCCCCCGCAACAAACTAATTCCTTATCTTTCCAGCTTAAATCTTGACACTATGCTGAAATCCATGACCGGGTTCGGTCGGGCGGAGCAAACAGTAGGAGACAAAACTTATCTGGTCGACATCAAATCACTCAATGGAAAACAGTTTGAACTGCAACTTAAGCTACCCGGGTTCCTGAAACCATTTGAATTTGAGATCCGCAAACTCCTTTCTGAAAAACTGGGACGCGGAACGCTCGATTGCATGATCAGCCTCAAGCAAACGGGAAGTGCCAAACCCGTAACCATCAATACCGACCTGGCAAAAGCCTACTATAAAGCGCTGGCGGACCTTTCCACCGACCTTCATCTCGACCCCTCCAATATATTGAGCACGCTGGTCAAACTGCCTGAAGTCATCACCCCCACCGCCGATACATTGACGGACCAGGAATGGAAGCAATTTGTAAAGGTCATCCAGATGGCTGTTGATGATCTCAATGTACACCGGCTGGATGAAGGCAGATCCCTGGAAGAGGATCTTCTCCTGCGGATCGATAACATCATCAAACAACAGGAAGAAGTAGTAAAACTGGAACCGCTGCGGCGGGAGAAGATCAGGGAAGGGCTGAGGAAACTGCTTGAAGAACAGGTGGGCAAGGAAAACTTTGATTCCAACCGGCTGGAGCAGGAAATCATTTACTACATAGAAAAAAT
>DATJYH010000044.1:0-3605 GCA_035499675.1 Puia sp. | reverse complement strand
GGGGGGTTTGCAGAAAACAAAATTGTTTCCGGAAAATTTGAGCTGCAGTTCAATCCGGCCAGCAAAATCCTCCAGTTTGAAAAAATTAACCTGTTGGTGAATCGACAACCCTTTGTGTTTACCGGCAAGTTCTTTCTCGGGTCCACGCCAGTACCATACACGCTATCGATACAAACCAGCCATATCCCCTACGCAGAAGCTGCATCGCTGGTGGCCATGAACATCCGAAAAAAACTCAATGAATATAGCCTCAGTGAACTGGCTTCCGTGCGCGCGGACCTGGATGAAACGGATCCCGACAATCATAAAACCAAAGTGCGGGTGAAAATAACCGTTGATCACAACAATATCACAACGCCCGTCGTGGCTTTTTCCCAAACTTCTTTTACCGGTTATTTTATCAATGAATGGAAACCAGGGCAGGGACGAGGCGATGACAACTCAGGCCTGCGTTTCATCAACTTCAGCGGATCCTGGCAGAATATCCCGCTGTCGGCAGACAGCATCAATATCTACAACCTGCTTCACCCGGTGCTAATCTGTCATCTCCATTCGCGGTTCGATATAAACTCCCTGAACGACCTCTATGAAGGCCGGGATGTTCAGCTGACAACCGGGAAGGGCAAACTGGATGTCCGGTACCAGGGACCTCTAAGTGCCGCCGATTCCGCCGGGGAGGAAAAAAAGCTGCAGGGCAAACTGGAGCTTGATTCCGCAGGGATCCTGTTCGATCAAAAAAATTTCCTGCTCTCGGACATAAGCGGGAGCATTGTATTTTCGAATAAAGACCTGTTGATAGACCGCCTGAACATGCATGCCGGGAGCACGGAGCTCACCCTGAGCGGATCTATCAGGAATGCCTATTCACTTATCCGCAAAGGTCCTGATGCACCCGTGATCCAGTGTTCCCTCAGTTCCCCTTTGATAAATGTAAAAGACTTTACCCCCCTGCTGAAAAAGAAATCCCTGCCGAGGCAGGAGAAAAAGGCAAAACAAAAATCAGTTAAAATAGTAACAGAGGTATTCAGCGTTTTCAACGACAATGATGCGCTGCTGGAATTGAACGCCAAACAGCTCGTGTATAAAAAATTTCTCGCGAGCAATTGCTCGGCCGAGTTGCTGTTGAGGGGGGATGAGGTGATCCTCAATCACGCTGCCCTTGAGCATGGCGGCGGCGCTCTCCTGGTGCAGGGGTCGATGCTCAACGGGTCATCCAACAACCCGGTTGACCTGCAGGTACAGATGACCAGGGTGGACATCAACAAAGTTTTTACGGCTTTTGACAATTTCGGGCAACACGGCATCCTCGACAAAAACCTGAAGGGCAAACTGGATGCGGATATCAGGTTACATGGAATGATCACGGACCAGGCTTCTATCCTGCCACACAGCATGAAGGGGACCATTGATTTCCGACTTGTCAATGGCGAACTGATAGAATTTGAGCCGGTAGAAAAGATCGGGAGTTTTGTATTTAAGAACAGGGATTTTTCCAACATACAGTTTGCCGTTTTAAAAGACAAGTTTCTGCTGGATGGGGAAGAACTTACCGTAAACCGGATGGAAATCCACTCCAACGTACTGGTCATGTTTGTGGAAGGCGTTTATGATTTCAGTAAAGGAACAGACATGAGCCTGCAGGTTCCGCTGAGCAATATCAAGGATCCTAAAAAAGATATTGAGCTGCACAATATCGGTGTTGACGCCAAAACCGGGGTCAGCGTAAGGCTGCGTGCCAAAACCGGGGATGATGGTAAATTGAAAGTTACCTGGGATCCCTTCAAAAAAGCGCTTAAAAAATCAAAGGACAAAAAAGGCAGCTGAACTGACCAGCAGTTTTTATCGCAATGGAATAATGAATAAATTTACAGCCCTGTAAAAGCGGTCCTATGCCTTTTCAACTTCATGCGTCTTACACTCCCGCAGGTGATCAGCCTGAAGCCATCCGGCAATTGACGGAAGGGATCCTGAACCATGAAAAATACCAGACGCTACTGGGCGTAACCGGTTCCGGAAAGACTTTTACTATTGCAAATGTCATCCAGCATGTTCAGAAACCAACACTGGTACTCACTCATAATAAGACCCTCGTGGCGCAACTCTATGGCGAATTCCGGCAGTTTTTTCCGGACAATGCGGTGGGTTATTTTGTATCGTATTACGATTACTACCAGCCTGAAGCGTATATGCCTGTCAGTGATGTGTACATTGAAAAGGACCTTTCCATCAACGAGGAGCTGGACAAGCTGCGCCTCCAGGCAACTACGCAACTGCTGAGCGGCAGAAGGGATATCATCGTGGTGGCTTCGGTCAGTTGCATTTATGGCATCGGGAATCCGGCCGAATTTGAGAACGGCATCATCCGCCTGCAGGAAGGGCAGACTATTTCAAGACAGGGTTTTTTGCACGGGCTGGTCAATGCACTGTACAGCCGGAGTCAGGGGGATTTTAACCGCGGAAATTTTCGGGTGAAGGGCGATACCGTTGACATCAACCTGCCCTATGTGGATTTTGGCTATCGCATCACTTTTTTTGGAGATCAGGTGGAAGAGATCGAGAGTTTTGAAATAAAAACAGGAAAACGCATCGGAAGAATGGCGAATGCAGCCATCTTTCCTGCCAACCTCTATCTCGCCCCGAAAGACATGATCCAGCAGATACTCGCGGAAATCCAGGATGAAATGGCCGCGCAGGTCGGCTATTTTAAAAGCGTTGGAAAATTTATAGAAGCCCAGCGACTCAGTGAACGGGTCAGCTACGATGTGGAAATGATCCGCGAACTCGGCTATTGCAACGGGGTAGAGAATTATTCGAGATTTTTCGACCGGAGAAAACCGGGTACCCGCCCTTTTTGTCTCCTCGATTATTTTCCCAAAGACTTCCTCTGTGTGATTGACGAAAGCCACCAGACCATTCCACAGGTGAGCGGCATGTATGGTGGCGACCGGAGCCGCAAACTGGTGTTGGTGGACTATGGCTTTCGCCTGCCATCTGCATTGGACAACAGGCCGCTCAATTTCCATGAATTTGAGTCAATGGTCGGTCAAACGATTTTTGTTTCGGCTACTCCCGGCGATTATGAACTCGAAAAAACAGATGGTGTGGTGGTAGAGCAGGTGGTTCGTCCTACCGGACTGCTGGATCCTCCCATCGAGATCCGGCCCAGTACCAACCAGATTGATGACCTGCTGGATGAAATCGATAAGCGTGTGAACAAGGGCGATCGTGTACTGGTGACCACTTTGACCAAGCGCATGGCGGAGGAAATGGACAAATATCTTCACCGCATCCATATCAAATCAAAATACATTCACAGTGAAGTGGACACCCTGGAACGCGTGGAAATACTGAGGCAGCTGAGGCTGGGTGAAATAGACGTGCTGGTGGGTGTGAACCTTTTGCGGGAGGGACTGGACCTGCCGGAGGTTTCGCTGGTTGCCATCCTGGACGCCGACAAAGAAGGTTTTTTGCGAAATGAAAAATCGCTGACCCAAACCGCGGGACGGGCGGCGAGGAACGTTGACGGACTCGTGATTTTTTATGCCGACAGTATGACGGAAAGCATGCAGCGGACCATTGACGAAACCAGCCGCCGAAGGGAAAAA
>DATJYH010000043.1:0-3334 GCA_035499675.1 Puia sp. | reverse complement strand
GTGCTTCCACCTGGCCTACAAAGGCGCTGGCCACATTGCTCAGGGCCTCGGCGCCGCTTACCCGCATCACAAAATTCATGGCCCTGGCGATAACGGCCACCACCCGCTGCATGATGCCATAATGATAAAATACAGCCACCAACGCACAAACGAGAATAATGGTGGCCGTTACATTAAAAGCAAATACAAAACCACCCGACGCGTAGTTGGCAATTACGCCCCCGGGTTTACTGATGGCAATGCCATCATACACGAAGGAGGCTCCTTTAAATGCAAAGAGTTCTATCTTTTCCATACCATGCCCGAGGAACTGGAAAATGCGGGTTACCGGCGGAACTTTTAATACCAGCACGGCTATGATCATTTGTAACAGGAGACCGCTAAAGACAACCCTGCTATTGATCCTTCTCCGGTTGTTGGAAAACAGAAAGGCGAGACCGAGGATCAATACCAGGCCAATCAACCCTTGAAATCTTTGCATGCGTTGCTGGTTTATCTAAAAAGACTGAAGATACCCATTTTAACAGAAGAGGCAAGGCCCTGCCGGCAAATTCGAAAAGAAAACCAGTCACTAATCATCGAATGGGTGACGGATTACAAGTTAATTTCCCCCGCAATTCGCACCCGCTTCGTAACTTAGCAGGCCGGTAAGCCGTGAGTACTCACGGTCATCACTGGCTGCATGATGACAAACATTTACGGCATTACATAACATCAGTATTTTACATGGTCAACAACAGCATCGAAAAAATCATTGCCTGGGAAAAAGACATAACGCTCCGCGGTATTGGCGAAAAAATATTGTCGGGCAAAAGAATTACTCCTGCAGATGGACTTGCACTTTATGAAAAAGCAGGCCTTTCGTTTGCAGGCGCCCTGGCCAATCATGTACGCGAACGGTTACATGGCGATAAAACCTATTTTAACCGCAATTTTCATATTGAGCCTACCAATGTCTGCGTTTTTTCCTGTCATTTTTGTTCCTATTCCCGGCTCTATGCACACCGCGATACCGGTTGGGAACTCAGCATGGAAAAAATGTTGGAGATCGTAAAGGGATACGATGGTCAACCTGTAACGGAAGTGCATATTGTTGGGGGTGTTCATCCAAAGATGAATATGGAATTTTTTATGGAACTGCTGAGTAAGATCAAGGCACACCGTCCTGACATGCACATCAAGGGATTTACCGCGGTGGAGTTGGATTATATGTTCCGCAAGGCCAGGGTGAGCGCGGAAGAAGGCCTGCGGCAGATGCAGGAGGCCGGACTTGATTCGCTCCCGGGTGGAGGCGCCGAGATTTTTCACCCGGAAATCAGGAACCAGATCTGTGCCGACAAAGTAGACGCTGACGGATGGCTGGATATTCACCGGGCAGCACACCGCCTGGGAATGCACAGCAATGCCACAATGCTGTTCGGGCATATCGAAAAATATGAACACCGCGTTGATCACATGGAAAGGCTTAGACAGTTGCAAGACGAAACCGGTGGCTTCAATACATTCATCCCCCTGAAATTCCGGAACAAGGACAATGACATGAGTCATGTGCCCGAAAGCACGGTGGTGGAAGATATGCGTACCTATGCCATTTCCCGTCTATATCTTGATAATTTTCCTCATCTGAAGGCCTACTGGCCCATGCTCGGGCGTCAAAACGCACAACTTTCCCTCTCCTTTGGGGTCAACGATCTTGATGGAACCATCGATGATTCCACCAGGATCTATTCCATGGCTGGTTCTGAAGAGCAACATCCTTCTCTGACCACGGCGCAACTGGTAGCGCTGATCAAACAGGTAAAAAGAGAACCCGTTGAAAGGGATACCTTGTACCATGAGATCAGGAATTATAAGGATGCAGACATCAGCGAAATGGAGATAAACCTCTCCCTGAATTAAGCGCCGGCCATTGTGCAACTTTGATCGGGTTGAGCCCTGTCTTCTTTATTGCAACCATGATACAATTATCACGGGGGCCGTTCCGCAACTATGACGTAGCTTTGCCTGTCATTTTATTACAGTTTGTGGAACATACCCATACCCATTCTCATGCGCACGTACACAGCCATTCCCATGGCCATGGCCACCATCATCACCATGCAGTAGAATTGAAAAGCCTCAACAATGCTTTTATTGTCGGGATCGTTCTAAACTTCCTGTTTGTGGTGATTGAAGTCGTTGCAGGATTGTCCATCCACTCTTTGTCCTTGTTATCAGACGCTGGCCATAATCTGGCCGACGTGGCCAGCCTGGCCTTGTCGCTGTTTGCCTTCAGGCTGGTCAAGGTCAGGCCCAACAGCAAGTATACCTATGGCTATAAGAAAACAACGATCCTGGTGGCATTGCTCAATGCCGGTATATTGTTGCTTTCCATCGGCGCCATCGGTTATGAAGCTGTCCACCGGATCATTAACCCGCAACCATTGCCGGGCAAGACCATTTCACTGATCGCCGGCATTGGGATCGTCATCAATGCGCTGACAGCACTGCTGTTTTTGCGTAACAAAGACAGCGATCTCAACATCAGAAGCGCCTTTTTGCATTTGATGGCAGATGCCATCGTTTCCGCCGGGCTGGTGGTGGGGGGTATCGTCATCTTTTATACGCATTTGTACTGGATAGATGCGGTGCTGAGCCTGGTGATTGCTGCCGTGATCGTTGTCAGTACCTGGAATTTGTTGAAAGCCAGCCTGCGTCTATCACTGGATGGTGTACCCGAAGGCATCGACCTGAAAAATGTGCAAAAGCATGTTGAGAAAATAAAAGGTGTAGAGGATTTTCACCATATTCATATCTGGGCCATCAGCACCACTGAAAATGCGCTTACGGGTCACGTGGTAGTATCCAAAGACGCTACTATACCTCAACTCGAGGCTTTAAAGCATGAAATAAAACATGCACTGCTGCATTTAAACATACAACACGCCACCCTGGAAATGGAAACGGAAAATGCGGACTGCAAAGAGCCCGACTGCTAAGCGGCCGGATTTACCTGATCACTATTTTTTTAAGAGATGCCTGATCTCGGCTTCAAGAGCCGACCCTTCCGGATTTGTTTTCCGGATAACTCCATCCTTGTCAACCAGGAAGGAAGCAGGAATGGCATCCACCCCATAGATCATCGCTGACTGGGCGTCCCAACCCCTGCTGTCAATTACCTGTATCCACTCTAGTTTGTCCTGGTGGATGGCCGTTACCCAATTTTCATGCCGGTCGTCCAGTGACACTCCAAGAATCTCAAGACCCTTATCATGGTACCTGCGGTACAGGGAAGCAAGATGAGGATTGTTTCTCCGGCAGGGCCCGCACCAGCTGGCCCAGAAATCAATCAAAA
>DATJYH010000042.1:0-10304 GCA_035499675.1 Puia sp. | reverse complement strand
TAAATAACGGGCATCAATATAATTCATCTTCACATCCCTGGCTTCCTGCATGGATTGCCCGTCCTTAAAGAAAATATTATCCGATACATTGGCGATGCCCGGGTAAAAGGTGGATGCGCCCACATTGCTTATATTGGGGCGTTTTAACAGCTCAGCTTTAAAGGAGGCATAGATGTCCTTGGCATTGGTACTCCGCAGCGGAACGATCACCTGCCAGTCCTTATCAAAACCCAGGTTTGCCGAGCGCAGGTATTGCATTTGATTCGCGATGACCACCGACGCCACGATCAGCACTACGGAAATAATAAACTGAAACACCACCAGCCCCTTGCGCAGGTTGATGGCCGAAAGCGAATTGGAAAATTTTCCTTTTAACACCCTGGCCGGGTTAAAAGACGATAAATAAAAAGCGGGATAGCTGCCGGCAATGAGACCCGTAACTATAGCCAGGACCAAAAAACCAGCGATCACCAGTGCATCCCCTGAAAAAGTCAATGTCAGCTCTTTTCCGGAAAGTGCATTAAACAGTGGCAGCAACATCCTGGTAAATAGAAGTGCCAGTAAAAATGCCAGCAGGCTCATTAACACCGCCTCTCCCAGGAACTGGGAAACGAGCGATCGTTTTTCCGCACCCAATACCTTCCTGATGCCAACTTCGGAGGATCGCCTGGCCGATTGCGCCGTAGCCAGGTTCATAAAATTGATACAGGCAATCAGTAAGGTAAACAGCGCGATGGAGCCCAGGATATACAAATAGGTAACACTACCACCCGGGGTGAAATTGTCCACCACCCTGGGTTCAAGGTGGATCTTTTTCAATGGCACCAAAAACTGTCTCCTGTTAAATCCAAATGCCTTTAGCTTTTTACCCGCAAATTGTTCTATGAACGGGGGGAATTTTGCCTCCAGTTTTTTGGGATCGGTGCCGGGTCTTACCTGCAGGTAGGTATAATAAAGATTGTTCGAGGCCAGGTCACCCGTTTGTTGTTTTATAAAGTCGGCGATTCTTCCTCCCATCATGCTCATAAAAAACCGGGCATCGATGTGCGAGGGCCGGTGCATGGGCACAAACACACCCGTTACCTGGAAATCATGATCCCCGTTGGTGCTGCTGCTGATACGAATGACTTTATTCAACGCGGGCTCGTTTCCAAACAATTTATTTGCAATTTCCTCCGACAATACCACCGTATTCGGATTGCTCAGTGCGGTAGCAGGATTGCCTTCCCTGAAGTTATAGCTGAACATCCGGAAAAAGGTAGAATCGGCCAATGTTCCCTTTGTTTCATAAAAGGACCTGGAATCCCCATTTTTTAAATTGTATTGCAAAAGCGTTTTATCCTCCGAATAGAGGCGGGCGAGCCGGGTGGTCTGTACGATTTCCGGGAAAACATTTTTCATGGTCTCCCCCATACCGGCGGGGGTGTTGGGCAGCATCGAAAAATTGCCCAGTCCGATAAACTCGGTACCCAGCTGGTAAATATTATCGGCGTCTTTCTGATACCGGTCGTACCCTGTTTCATTCAGAATATAGAGGGTGATCAGCATACAGCAGGTCAGCCCCACCGACAAACCAATGATGTTGATGAATGAAAAAACTTTATTCTTCATCAAATTCCGCCAGGCAACCCGGATGTAACTCTTTAACATAAAAATCGACTTATCAATTGTGCAAATGCTGTTATGGCACTTTTTATGGTTGTTGGCTGCATAAAGCCAACGGCCGCTGATCTATTTTATAAGTTCTAATTCAGTAATGATCATCCTGCTCTCCAGCGAATACGCAATACCCGGGGCTGCCATCTATTTCCAAATATGCACATTCGTTTGCGCATCTTCCGCTACTCAGCGCGCAGACTATTCACCGGGTTCATCATCGCAGCTTTAATGGATTGAAAACTGACGGTAACCAACGCAATTAATATCACCAGCCCTGCCGCCACGGCAAAGATCCAAGCTCCGATCGAGATACGGTATTGATAATCCTCCAGCCATTTATTCATCGCCCACCAGGCAATGGGGGAGGCAATCACATAGGCGATCAGGATCAGGCGTACAAAATCCTTCGACAACATCGTAGTGATGCTGGTCACGCTGGCGCCAAGTACTTTGCGGATACCGATTTCTTTATTGCGTTGTTCGGCCATAAAGGCTGACAAAGCAAACAATCCCAAACAGGCGATGATAATGGCCAGCACGGCAAAGCTGGTAAAGATGTGTCCCATCCGGTTTACGTCGGCATACATATTGGCGAAGCTTTCATCCATAAACGTATAGCGTATGGGTTGGTTGGGAGCAAATATTTTCCATACCGAACTGATCGACGCAATCGTGGACTGTACATTTTTCGGGTCTATTTTTACGGCCACCACGGTGGAATAATTGTTGTCCAGCACAAACAGAAGCGGGGTAACCGCCTGCTTCATCGTTTCAAAATTGAAATTCTCTACAACACCGATGATCCGCACATGAGCCCCGCCATCGTCATAAATGATCTGCCCGATCGGGTTTTTAAAACCAAGCTTCTCCCTCATCGACTCATTGATCACCGTGGCTGCTGAATCGGAGGCCATCTCCTTCGAAAAAAACCTGCCTTCTTTCATTTTCATACCCAGGGTTTTTACATAGTCGGCATCCACCCACCATTTTTCCCCCGAAACACCCGGCTCTTCTTTTGACCTTCCTTCTTTATGGAAGGTCTCGCCGTCCCTTTTGCTGCCCGAAATCGGCAGGTAATCACTGACCGAAACCGCTTTCACCGAGCTGATGCGGAGCAATTCACTCTTAAAACTGGGCATGGTCGTTTTATTGTCGAGCGTATTGGTACCCTGTATCAGCATTACCTGGTCCTTGTTAAATCCTGCATCCCGGTTGAGGATATAATGCGTTTGCCGGGAGATTACGATCGTTCCGATAACGAGCATAATGGAAGTGGCGAATTGAAAAACCACCAGGCCATTTCTCAAAATGGCATTTTTTGAGCCACGGCTCAATTGTCCTTTCAGCACGTTGATGGGCTTGAATGCGGAGAGATAAAAGGCGGGGTAGATGCCCGCAACAATCCCGATCAGGGCAGCGGCCCCAGCCATCAGGGGCAGAAGCCACCATGAATTCCACGGCATCGTCAATGTTTTGGCAGAAAGCGAATTGAACAGGGGAAGCAATGCTACCGTAAGCAGGGTGGCCAGCGCAAAGGAAGCAAAGCTAAAGAGGGTGGACTCTGTCAGGAATTGATTAATCAGGCTGATCCGGTGCGAGCCGACTACTTTACGCAGGCCAACCTCCTTGGCTCGGTTGGCGGATTTTGCCGTAGAGAGATTGATAAAATTTATACAGGCGATCAATAAAATAAAACAGGCGATGGCGCCGAACAGCCAAACAAAGCGGATATCGCCTTTTTCAAGACCATCTTCCACATTATAGGATTTCAGGTAAACATCCTTCATAGGCTGTATCAGGATTTTTGCTTTTTTGATGGCATCTATCCATCCCTTATCATGGGACGCTTCCGCCGCCGTCAGAAAATATTTGGTAAGAATCTGGTTGAGTTTGCTATCAAATAATTTCACATTTGTACCGGGTTTTAGCATCACATAGGTCAAATAATTGATGGCTCCCCAATAGTTTTGTTCCCCGTTCCACAAACTATATCCGGACATCGACAACAGATAGTCGTACCGGATATGCGAATTTTTGGGCAGGTCCTGCATGACTCCGCCGATCTTGTATATTTTATTTTTGTCGTCATTTAATATCATGGTCTTCCCCACCGGGTTCTCATTCGGGAAAAACTTATCCGCCACTTTTTTTGAGATCACCATGGTGCCGGGTTCGGTAAGTGCTTTTTTCCGGTCGCCATAGACCATAGGCAGTTGCAGCATGTCGAGCATACTCTGGTCTGCATAGCTGAATTTTGTTTCGTAACTATTTTCCGTTTTGTCTGTCCGCCTGATTTCATTGCTGCCGGCGCCATAAAAAACCGAATATGGCATAAATCTTCCCGCCATCTCCACTTCCGGGTAGTCTTCTTTCAATACTTTGGCCATGGGTGCAGGCCAGTTGGCACCATACCCTATTTTACCATTATCGTTGTATTCGCCGATAATGCGGTAAATCCGTCCCGCATTTGCATAGGAAGTATCATAACTCAATTCATCCCTGATGTACAGGGCAATCATCAAACAGGCGGCAATACTCAACGCAAAACCACCGATCTTGATCACCGCATACATCCGCTGCTTCTTCAGCTGACGCATCGCAATCTTGAAATAGTTCCTAAACATAGAGGTCAAATTTTAGTGTGCAGACTTGCAAATGTGCAAATGCTGTAATGGCAGTTTTCATGCTAATCCGGTAAAAGATTCCATTGCTGGCGAAAGCATGTCCGACGGTTTTTACAAAAGTTCCTGCCATACATCCAGCTGTTCGGACCTGATTGTGCCTCTGCTTACTCAGTCTTCAAACTTTTGACAGGATTGGCCAACGCCGCCCGTATTGCCTGGGAACATACCGTAACCAGCGCAATTAGCAAAGCAGCCATACCCGTCAACGCAAACACCCACCAATGCATCGATGTTCTGTAGGCATAATCCTCCAGCCAGTGGTTCATATACCACCAGGCCACGGGGAAGGCGATGATAAATGATAACAGCACCAGCTGTACAAATTCCCGGGCCATGAGTGCAGTCAGGCCGGCGGTGGAAGCACCCAGCACCTTACGTATGCCGATTTCTTTGGTGCGGCGTTCAGCGGTGTAGGAGGCCAGGCCAAACAAACCCAGGCAGGATATAAAAATGGCGAGTATGGCAAATATGCCCGCCAGTTTACCAATCAGCGTTTCGGCCGAAAACATCTTATCAAAATCTTTGTCGGCGAAATGATATTCAAAAGGGAAACCCGGGTTGGCCTCTTTCATCACCCCTTCTGTTTTCTCCAGGGCCTGTGCAAGGTCTACCCCCGGCTTGAAGCGAATAGCCATAACCGTGGCATTGTAAGCGCCGTCTAACAGGATCAGGGGAGCGCCTGTTCCGTATACATCGTTGTACACAAAATCTTTGATGACGCCGATGACGGTCAGTGTAGACGATCCGGCGGTAATGATGCTGCCGGGCTTTCCCGCCGCCCCCATCAGCGTGGCCATACTTTCATTGATGATCACATGTGCGCTGTCTGCAGGGCCGGGGTAAAAATCCCTGCCGGCGACGAGTTTCATTTGCATGGTGGAGAGATACCCGGGGCTCACCACATTGGAATGAATACTTACCTTGCTGTTTGGGCTCTTTCCCTGCCAGCCAAATCCATCACCATAACTGTATACATGCAGGGCATCGTGCAAACTGGCCGCCGCGTTCTCAACATAACCCGTTGCGATCAGGCTTTGTTTAATGGCTTCGAAATGGTCTTTCATACTGCCCTGCATCTCCATATAAATTAAATTGTTCTTACTATAACCCAGGTCGCGGTCCCTGATATGCTGCACCTGGTTATAGATCACCACCGTGGAAATGATCAGGATCACCGATGCACTGAACTGGGCGATGACCAAACCCTTCCGGATGAAAACCGCACTGGCCGCATTTTTTATTTTTATGCCCTTTAATACTTTTACGGGGTTGAAGGAAGAAAGATAAAAGGCCGGGTAGCTTCCTGCAAGCAGTCCTGTTATCAGCCCGATGCCAAGCAGGGCGGCGAAATGAACCGGGTTGAACAAACCAAGGGAGAGTTGTTTTTGCAGCAGCTCGTTGTAGTAGGGCATTATAGCATAGAGCATGGCAACCGCCAGTAATACCGACAAAAACGACATCAACAATGACTCGCCGATAAATTTTCCTATCAACCCAGCACGACCGGCTCCCATTACCTTGAGCACACTCACTTCCCGGGCACGTTGCTCCGACCTGGCCGTAGCAAGATTCATAAAATTGATACAGGCAATAATGAGGATGATAATGGCGATGGCAGAAAACAGTTGCACGTACCTGATATCACCACCTTCCTGTACACCATTGATAAAACGGGCACGCAGGTGCCAGTCGTTCATGTTAAACAGGAAACACTGACCGGTAGCGCCGTTTACCTTTGTGCTGAGATAATTGGTCAGTTTTTTATTGATGACATCCCGGTCGGCCGTGGGAGAAAGCTCCACGATCGTTTCCGTGAGGTTATTGCTCCAGGGTTTTAGCCAGTCGTTGGCGTCCTCCCAGGTGGTATAGGGGGAAAGCCACTTGAACTGGTAGCTGCAATTAGCCGGCAGGTCTTTGAACACACCCGTAACGTGATAAACGCCATCCACGCTATAGGCAGCCCTGGCGTTCATGGCAATCGTTTTGCCGACCGGGTTTTCGTCGCCAAAAAATTTCTTCGACATGGACGCACTGATGATCACCGATTGCGGATCGTTTAATGTATTGGCTGCGTTTCCATAGATAAACTGCAGGGCGTACATGGAGGGAATGGAAGGGTCCGCATACATGCCGGTTTCCTTGATCGACTTCTCACCAACAACCGCAATCTCCTGCATTGCCCAACTCAAACGTCCGCTGTTTACGACGCCGGGAATGTCTGCCTTCAAAGCGGCTGCCAGGGGACCCGGGGTAGATCCATTGGTACTAATGCCCGCATCGCTTTTTTCATTTTGCATCACATGGTAAAGCAGGTTGCGCTTGCTGAAATTGTGATTGTAGCTGAGCTCATCTTCCGCCCACAAAAAAATCAAAGCCGCGCAGGCTATGCCGACCGATAAACCAAAAATGTTGAGAAAGCTGTAGCTTTTGTTCTTCCAGAGATTCCTGAAAGTCGTTTTCAAATAGTTTTTGAACATTTGGAGTCTTTTGGTAATGACTGAGGAAAGGTGAATGTTCGGATAATATTGTTGCAGCAACCGTCCCTAAAAACATGCCGGTATGGTAAGAATGTAATATTCAGCTACTTAAAAAACCAATCCGCCCTGAATGTGTTCGTATTTGATACAATGTGTGTAACGGGTTGAGGCAGGTGGGATTAGCCAAGGAAGTACAGAAGAATAATGAGGCCGGCCATTTCGCTCTATTAGTCATTGACACGTGCGATTTGCATCGACCTAAACATATACCTCGTCTTGATATGATCTCCCGGGTTGAGAATCACGCCTACGCCCAGGCCAGTGCAGGACACTTAGTGACGGTCCATTAATATCAGCTATCACTCCGCCCTCAAACACTCCACCGGATTCACCAACGCAGCCCTTACAGTTTGAACGCTGATCGTGAGCAACGCCAGGAAAATAGCGCCACCCCCGCTCAAAGCAAACAACCAAAACGGCAAATTCGTCCTGTACTGGAAATTCTCCATCCATTTTTGCATCAGGAAATAGGAAACAGGTATCGCCACCAGCAAAGAGATCAGCACCAGGGCTACAAACTCGGTGGACAAAAGCCCCCATATCCGCAACACGGAGGCGCCCAGCACCTTTCTTACACCAATTTCTTTTGTCCGTTGTTCTGCAGTGAAAGATGCAAGTGCCAGCAGGCCAAGACCTGAAATGAGTGCAGCCAGTGCAGCAAAAAATCCGGCCAGTTTACCCATCCTTTGTTCCGCGGCAAATTTCAGGGCATAGTCTTCGTCTGCAAACTGGTAGTCGAAGGGAGCGGAGGGGATGAGGGTTTTGAAAATAGCTGCAATTTTCGGCAAGGCATCCTTCATGGAAACCGTGGGTTTAACCCGCATGATCATCCAGCTCACATCCCCGTTATGGCCCCGTTGATAATACACGACTGAACGGGAATTCTCATAAGGTGATTCAATCACCAGGTCCTTCACCACACCCACAATGGTATAGTCCAGCACCTTGCTCCGATCCATCCACCATACCCAGCGCACTTTTTTACCGATCGGGTCCCTGATCCCCATTTCCTTCATCGCCGATTCATTGATGATCAGCCCGGAGGAATCGGATGCGAAATCCTGGGAAAAATCACGACCGAGCAGTACCTGCCAGCCTACCGTTCTCCCATAGTCCGGCGATATTTTCAGAGTACCATAATTCTGCTCTTTCCGGGGGTCCATGCCCTCCCATTCAAACCCATTGTTATTGGAGGCGAGTTCCGTGGGCTTGCCCATGGACTCCGCATAGTCAGAAACCGCACCGGTATGCAACAGCGCCTGCCGCATGAGCTCGTATTTTCCATAAAAATCGGCCGACTTCATCTTCACCATCAACAGGCCCTCCCGGGAATATCCAACGGGCCTGTCCTGCGCATGATGGATCTGTTTCAGGATCACAAACGTACAGTTCAGCAGGGCCACCGAAATGCTGAATTGAAAGACCACCAGCACCTTCCTTGCCAGCGCGGAATCCCTCCCCGCACGCAGTACTCCCTTGAGGGCCCGGGCCGGATCAAAGGAGGAGAGAAACAGGGCCGGGTAACTTCCGGCTACAAGACCCGTTGCCAAAATAAACAGCATACTGATCCCCCAAAATGCCGGGTTTCCCCAGGGTATATGCATGTCCTTATCCGCAAGATGATTAAACCAGCCCAGGGAACAAATCACCAGGACCAACGCGATCAGGAAGGATAGCATCACCAGTAACAGCGACTCTCCAAAAAATTGCCCAATCAATTGCCTTCTTAAAGAACCAATCACTTTTCGAATACCCACTTCCCTCGCCCGTTTTTCCGACCTTGCCGTACTCAGGTTCATGAAATTGATACAGGCCAGCAACAACACAAAGATTCCAATCAGCGATACCAGCCAAACCAGGGTTTTGGGTGGGAGCTTCGGTCCGCCCCTTTTGTCAACGGCACCCAGATGCCAGTTGGTCATGGGATACATCGAGATGATGGGCTTCCTGGCGAGCATCTCCTTAAAATTTACATCATCTACATTTTTGATATGATCGATCTCTACCTGCGCAATTTTTTTATCGACCGATTCAAAACTTGTCCCGGGTTTCAGTTCTGCGTACAGCTTTAAAAAATGATTGGGCCAGTCGTTCTTCGTCCGGGCTTCCACCCAGGGGTTCACACTTAACCAAAGTGAAAAGGGCCCGATAAATTTTATTTTTTCCAGGTCTGTATTTTTCGGAAAGTCCTCAAACACGCCGGTTACTTTCGTCTCCGATTCGTTATTGATGCGGAGCACCTGGCCAATGGGATCGGTATCCCCGAAAATGGCCCTGGCGGATGACTGCGATAGCAGGATGGAATGCATGTCCTTTAACCCTGCCCTGCTGCCATAAATCATTCTCAACGAAAACAGGTAGGGCGCATCCTCATCCATATAAGTCCCTTGCAGGGATACATTTTTGCTGCCAAAGGAAAGTATGCTCTCCCCGTTAAACGAAGCCCTCACCAGGTACTTGAACTCGTCCTTATAATCCGTCCGCAGCACATTGGTGAGCGGATAGCTCATGGTGGTGTTCGTAAACTTACCCCGGTGGTCGTACCCGATCTCGGCTACCTTGGCGATGCGGGCATAGTCTTTATGATAATGATTAAAAGTGAGTTCATCATCTAACCAGAGACCGGTGAGTATGGCAACGGCAATCCCCACGCTTAACCCTGCAATGTTTACAAAGCTGGAGACCTTGTTCCTGTATAAACTGCGAAGCGCGATTTTGAGATAGTTCCTGAACATAGCTGAAGATTTTAGTAATGAGGGAGTGTGTGCCGCAACCTCAAAGACGAGCCTGGCAAAAACTATGTTGCACCGGATATTTTACAATTTGTTCAGAGCAGCCTGCTGGTAACCCCGCCATCCACGCTGAGGTTATGTCCTGTGATGTAGGAGGATTTATCCATGGCCAGGAAGGCTACCGCAGCAGCCACTTCCCCCGCTTCGGCCACCCGCCGCAGCGGTGTTTTGGAAGTGATGGCTTCCATTCGTTTGGGATCTTTGAACACTTCTTCCACCAGCGGCGTGGTAGTAAACCATGGCGATACCGTATTTACCCTGATCTTAAACCTTGCCCATTCTACCGCTAAATTGCGACTGAGCTGGATCAGTCCGGCCTTGGCCATTCCGTATGGGGCGCCGGTATAGAGATCATAAGTCCCGGCCACCGACGACAAATTAATAACAGAAGGGCCATTGCCCTTTTGCAGGAATGGTAACATCACCCGGCTGAGTTCAAACGGCGCCAGGAGATCAATGTCCAGGATCTTCATGTATTCCTCCCGGGTATATTCGATCGATTTTTTATGCATGTTGATCCCGGCATTGTTGACCAATACATCCAGTGCTCCCCATTGCTGGTTGATCCATTCCCTTACCTGCTCACGGTCATGGTCAAGCGATACATCGGCTGCCAGGCCATGGACGGGATA
>DATJYH010000041.1:0-3943 GCA_035499675.1 Puia sp. | reverse complement strand
ACCTGCGATTCTCTTACTGGAGGATGGAACCGTGCACCGTGGCCTGGCATTTGGTAAAACCGGCACCACGGCCGGGGAAATTTGCTTTAACACGGGGATGACGGGGTACCAGGAAGTGTTTACCGACCCCAGTTACTATGGCCAGGTACTGATCATGAACGCGGTTCATATCGGCAACTATGGGGTGAGGGACTCCGATGTGGAATCAGGGGGTGTGAAAATACGTGGCCTGATCGGCCGAAACCTCGAGGCGCAGTTCTCGCGCAAAATGGCCAGTGGTTCGCTGGACGATTACATGAAGGCCAACAACATCGTTTGCATCGAGGGAGTAGATACCCGCTCACTGGTGACCCATGTTCGGGTAAAAGGAGCTATGAACTGCATCATTTCCTCGGTTATAACGGATATGGATGAACTAAAAGCAGAACTGGCCAAGATACCTTCCATGAACGGATTGGAATTGGCCTCCGCCGTGAGTACCGACAAACCTTATGAACTGGGCGACCCGGCATCTCCGGTTAAAATTGCCGTTCTGGACTATGGCATCAAACGGCATATCCTGCAGTGCATGGTGGAAAGGGGTGCGCATGTAAAGGTCTTCCCGGCTAAAACAGGAGCGGCCGAGCTCAGGGCCTTCAATCCGGGCGGCTATTTCCTCTCCAACGGCCCCGGCGATCCCGCTGCCATGGGATATGCCATAGATACCGTGAAAGAGATACTCAAAGAGCAAAAACCCCTGTTTGGAATTTGTCTCGGCCACCAGCTGCTGGCGCTTGCCAACGGCATTCCCACGTTCAAAATGCACCACGGGCACCGCGGGTTAAACCACCCGGTTAAAAATTATGTAAACGGGAAATGCGAGATCACCACGCAGAATCATGGTTTCGGGGTAGATCCTGAATCGGTCCGGAAAAAATCAAATGTGGAAGTTACACATGTCAACCTCAACGATGATTCGGTGGAAGGAATTCGTTTGACCGACAAACCGGCATTCTCCGTGCAATACCACCCGGAGTCCACACCCGGCCCGCACGACAGCCGCTACCTCTTTGATGAATTCATTGGTATGATCAGGAAGCAGTAATTCCATCCCGCAAGCGGGAGATCAATGGGTCCTTGCAGCGATCAATATCAACCGGGGCGATGCCGCTTCGCGGTAAGGCTGCAGATTATAATCGCCAAATACCTGCACAATCTGTAAACCTGCCTGGGTGCACAGTCTTGTAAAGTCTTCGATCGTGAACTTTGCGACCCTTTCCATGAACTCCAGGGTCTTGTTCAATTTTTTATCTTCCACCCGGATGCTTTTATAAAAGTGCGTGGCGTCCTGCCATTTGCTGACGATGAACCTGACACCGTCCACCTCTTTTTCCATCCCCGTAGCCAGATGGGCAGCTGCATAAGGACTGTTCAGGTAATCGAGCACCAGCCGGCCTCCCCGTTTTAGCGAATGCCCTACGGCACGCAGGGCTTTTTGATGCTCCCGGTCTGTCTGGAAATATCCGAAGCTCGTGAAGAAGTTGAAGGCCGTGTCAAAATAGTTCACATGAAAAGGCAACCGCATATCGTGTTGAAAAAAATGCAGGTTTTCCTGCTCAAATTTTTTCGCATAGTTGATACTGTTAGGCGCAATGTCCAGCCCCGTGACATCAAACCCGTGGGCCGCGAGTATCCGGGCATGGCGGCCCCGGCCACAGGCCAGGTCCAGCATCCTGGATCCGGGTGCCGGCTGCAGCACCTGCAGCAGCTTTTCAATAAAGCCAACCGCTTCCGCATCGTCGTGCGCAGCATAGAGTTGATAATAGTAGGGCGAGTTAAACCAATCCAGGAACCAGTTTGCGGGAGCCTTCATGGCATGCGTGCTTTGAATTTCAAAAATAACAGGTATTGGGTTTCGCGGAGGATTTTTTTCGGGACTGCTTCAGAGGTAACCCATGCCTTCCTGATTTTTTTATGAAATTATTTTTTGCATACAAAATTGCCTGAATATCGGGGTTAAGACAGCATTCCATCGCGGCAATCACTTATTTTTGCCATTCAATTAAACCTTATTAACGGTGGCTTTGATTAAGAGTATTTCGGGCATCAGGGGAACGATTGGAGGGAAACCTGGTGAAAATTTAACCCCCCTTGACATCGTCAGGTTTGTGGCGGCCTTTGGCAACTGGATCAGGGAGCAAAACCATGGCAGGAAGCTGGTCATTGGTCGTGATGGACGCATCAGCGGGGAAATGATCCGCAACCTGGTGACCAGTACGCTGACGGGCCTTGGCCTGGATGTGGTAGATATCGGATTGTCCACCACACCTACCGTTGAAATGGCCGTTGTCTGGGAGCAGGCCGCGGGAGGCATCATCATCACGGCCAGCCACAACCCGCAGGAATGGAATGCCCTGAAATTATTGAACCACCAGGGCGAATTCATCAGCGCGGAAGCCGGTGCCGACATACTTCAAAAAGCAGACAACGGGCAAATCAATTTTGCCAGCGCCGACAGGATTGGCCATCTCAGTTCAGACAATTCCTATCTTCAAAAACATATCCAGGCAATTCTTGATTATCCGCTGGTGGATGTAAAAGCGATCCGGCAAAAACACTATCGTATTGTAGTGGACGTGATCAATTCTTCCGGTGCCCTGTTTGTGCCCGCGCTGCTGAAAGAACTGGGGGTTGAAGAAGTGATTGTGCTCAATGGTGAAATCAATGGCAGGTTTGCACACAACCCGGAACCACTGCCGGAGAACCTGGTTGCACTGAGCTCATCCGTGCTCAAGTCAAAGGCCGATATGGGCATCGTGGTTGATCCGGATGTGGACAGGCTGGCATTTGTATGCGAAGATGGGAGCATGTTCGGCGAAGAATATACCCTGGTGGCGGTGGCCGATTATGTACTGGGCAAACGGCAGGGCAACACGGTGAGCAACATGAGCAGCACAAAGGCCCTGAAGGAGATCACGCTGAAAAACGGGGGACAATACTATCCTTCTGCAGTAGGCGAGGTCAACGTGGTGAACAAGATGAAGGAGGTAAATGCGGTGATCGGCGGTGAAGGCAATGGTGGCATCATTGTTCCCGACCTGCACTATGGGCGGGATGCCCTGATCGGCATCGGGCTTTTCCTGAGTGCGCTCGCGCATCACAAGAATGGCATCAAATCCTTCCGCACCAAATACCCCGATTATTTTATTTCCAAGAACAAGATTGAACTGCGGAACGGCATCGACGTACAAAAGATTTTTGACAAGATCCAAAAGAAGTACAGGAACCAGCCGGCAAACACCGAAGACGGACTCAAAATAGAATTCGACAGCGATTGGGTACACCTCCGCACTTCCAATACGGAACCCATCATCCGCATATATGCCGAAAGCAATTTTGAAACCACGGCCAATAATATCGCGCTGCGTTTGATGCAGGACATTAAGGAGTTTATTTAGAAGCTGACAGCATCGATGGCCGACTGCATCCACTGCAGTTTCAGCGCAGGCGGATGGCCTGTCAGAGAGGACAGTGTGCAGTTGACAGATGACAGGCCACAGTTTATCAGGGTAGACCATACGTTGCCGGCCTCCCGTATCCCGCCGCTGGCAGAACTCCCGGCTCCTGACTACAGACTATCGACTCCATTTACCTATCTTTGCCGCTATTCCAAATCTAAAAATCACCGCCAATGGCGGAACGGAAAATGCAGCGGATCTATTTAGATAATGCAGCCACCACCTCCCTGGATCCAAGGGTATTGGAAGCAATGATGCCCTACCTGACTGAAAAGTTTGGCAACCCCTCTTCCATTTATTCCTATGGAAGGGAAACCAGGTTGGCCATTGAACAGGCCCGGAAAACAGTGGCGGGTATTTTGCACGCACACCCCGCCGAGATATTTTTCACCAGTGGCGGAACGGAAAGCAGCAATACCGCGATCAACTCCGCCGTGCGCGACCTG
>DATJYH010000040.1:0-7301 GCA_035499675.1 Puia sp. | reverse complement strand
TAAACATGGGCAGGCTGGTCATCCGCAGCGCCTCGTAGAATTCTGAAAAGTTCCGGGCCTTGTTCATGCGGTACCATTCCTCCAGGGCCCTGGCATCCATGTTGGCGGCGAGGCGGATGGCGAACACACCCTTTTTTGTTTTGACGGTGGCGCCATATTTACTCCAGTATATTTTCTTTCCAATGGCAAAGGGTATCCCTTTTACATGTAGCCTGGCTTTATGGACCTCCAGCTTCAGCCAGCGTCCGTCAAACCGGTATTGAAGGTTGTCGGCGGGGTTCATCTGCAGCTGGAATACGTCGATCTTGTGCGTGTAATTGACCGTATGCGCCCAGCCCAGGTTTTCATTGGTACCATGGAAAATAAGACAGCCGCCGGGAAACACCCCGCCGAGCATGTTCCATCCCTCTTCGCTTTGCACATGGGCCTCGTAAAACGCGGTGGGGCCCTCCACAGGCTGGTGGGCATTAATGGCCAGGAAAGCCTCACCGGTGGTAGTGCGGGAAGAGTGAAAGACAATGGCATTAGATCCCTGGGTGGAAAAACCGGGTATGGTGGCGATATCGCCGCCCAACATGCGTGTAAGCGTTTCGTCCACTCCGGAAAAAATGCTCAGCGAAAATACCACTGCCGTCATGTATTCCCGCTCATTGATCGGAAATGCTTTTTTATAAGTCAATTCCTCCAGGTGCGTATGTGCATAGGCGTTAACCCCCGCCACGTATCCTTCCACCACGCGCAGGAAATCGGGACTCAGAGTATTCCATTGCCCGTCCACCAACTGGCGACAACGCAGCAACTGCTCCACGTAGTCTGCTGCAGCGCCTTTTTTTCCCAGCGCCGTACCCAACAATGCCTTACCTGTCAACGCTACCAGTTGCAAATCATGAAAATCATCCTCCGCGTGTGCCCAGGCAAGCCCATAAGCCGCTTCCGCATCTGTGGGTGCGAAAATATGCGGCACGCCAAAACTATCCCGGGCAATTCGGATATGTTGCGGATCAATCTGGGCACGGCAGGTCAGGGTTGTGAAAAGAAGGAAGAGGATCGAAATTCTCATGCTGAAATTTAATAAAAACCGCTGTATGAGCCGGCCCGATCTTCAAATGGGAGGGCCATTCCCGATGGGAGAAAATCCTGGTTCTTTTGGATGATCTCCTGGCTGTGGCATGTATCGCAACTAAATCAAAATCAATGTATTAATAATGACCTCCCATAATCCTGGCCTGCCGGAATTTATGGAATACAGTTTGCCATACCAGTAATGTCTTTTATTGGCACTTGGATTTAAAAACGGGCTGGATTTTTATCCGGGCCTTTTTTATTTTTAAGGACATCCCATCCAATAAATACCGGCATCATGAAACCAGCGATCTCCTCCGCCAAATTATTTCTTCCACAACCTTGCCATTGCGTCAGATCAATTTTTCTTCACTGTTGATATCATCATTAAGCAATGGCAAAATTTGACGACGGTCAATAAAATTTATGGCCACCATCTCAACCGCAAAATGTCGAGGTCTTGAATCAACCGTATTTTTACGAAGGAAATTTCCTGAACAAAAAACAAGAAAGATATTTTGCCATGACTGCTAAAAAAATTTACCTTTAGAAAGCATATTTCATTTACTCCGCTCCTGTAGCTCACCTGGCAAACACTGGATTTATGAATAGAAAGGATGTTTCCTGCTACAGCCGTAATTACCCAGACAGGCTTCTCTCCTTTTTTTAAAAAATTCTAACTGCTGTTGGTTCCCTGGTCGGGGCTTTGTAACGTCTCATATATTCACACCTCACAACTGTGAATGTCACGCGCATACATGCACATCCGCGCGATGCGGGCGCATGCCCGCCATGCGAGACGTGCCCGCATCGCTCCGGCCCTGGAAATCTGCCACCCGGCTCGTTGAACAACCGCAACGCCGCTACCCATCCGTATTTCCCACACATCCGGGGTAAAAAACACATTCCCACCAACCGGATCAGGATGTTTAATCTGTTTCCCACCGGCCATAAGTGCTTTGATTATTACTGTGACTGCCGAAAAACAGCGAAAGAGTAGGCGCCGGGAAGCCGAAAACGGATTCAGAGTAGGCAATAATTAAGATGTTATGGCAAAATCAACGGAAGAAAAATCAGCTCCTTCCAATTACCGCGCCCTCCAGGGCAGTGAGAGAAAGCCAGCCGCAGGTGCTACCCTCAGCGGCCCCGCCGACCCAACGGAGGACATCACCGTTACCATGCTGCTGCGCAGGAAACCGGGAGCGCCGGCCCTGCCAGACGAATCTTACTGGACAACAAACCCGCCCGGTAAGCAAAAGATCCTCACCCATGAAGAGTTTGCTGCCACCTACGGTGCTTCCAAAGAAGATATTGACAAAGTCAGGGAATTCGCGAAAAGCAACGGATTAAAAGTGGAAGAAGTAAATCCCGACAAAAGATCGATCGTCCTTTCGGGAACAGTAGGCCAAATGAGTAAAGCCTTTGCAGTGACCTTGGGAACCTACAGCTCAAAAAAAGAAACCTATCGGGGTCGCGAGGGGCAGATCCATGTACCGGAAGCCATTTCAGAAATTGTAACAGGCGTATTCGGGCTCGACAATCGTCGCATGGCTATGCGAAGCAAATCGCCCGCCCAGGCTACTGTAGCCATTACGCCATCGATGGCCGCCAGCTGTTATGATTTCCCGGTGGCACCGAATGCAAAAGGACAAACAATCGGTGTGCTGGAGTTCGGCGGAGGTTTCAAACAACCCGATATCAATTCATTCTTCAGCACGTTTGAACCGGGCATCCCGGCGCCCGTTGTGGCGTCGGTCGGTGTTGCGGGCGCAACCAACAGTCCGGGAGGACCGGATGATGTGGAAGTTGTGCTGGATATTGATGTGGCCGCTTCGGCCGCGCCAGGCGCGGGCATCGTTGCTTATTTTGCGCCCTGGACAGAACAGGGTTGGGTGGACATCCTCAGTGCGGCCATTCATGATGCGGTTCACAAACCGTCGGTGTTGTCGATCAGCTGGGGTTGGCCTGAATTGGAAACCTATGGCGGACTGACCTGGTCAGTGGCGGCTATGAATGCGATCAATACTTATTTGCAGGAAGCCGCTCTGCTGGGCGTAACAGTGTTCGCTGCTTCGGGCGATTATGGCTCCAGCTGCGGCATGGGCGACAGGAAAGCACATGTATTGTATCCCGCCTCGGATCCCTTCATTACCGCATGTGGTGGCACTACCATCTCCAATGTATCCGGCTGGTCCTTTACGGAGCATACCTGGCCCGATACCGGCGGAGGCATCAGCGAAGTGTTCCCAGTCCCATCCTGGCAGTCGCGGGCCAACATCCCGCCATCAGCCAATCCGGGTGGACGAAGGGGACGGGGTATTCCCGATATCGCCGGTAATGCTGACCCCGCCAGCGGCTATGAGCTATATGTAAATGGAATAAATATCGGCGCCGTGGGGGGAACCAGCGCCACGGCTCCCCTGTACGCAGGCATGACAGCATTGCTTAATGCCAGTTTAGGCAGAAAACTGGGATTCCTGAATCCCACGTTGTACAGCCTGCAGGGTACAAGAGTATTTCACGACATTGCCGATGGTATCAGCAACGCCTCCGGTGGTGCGCCGGGTTATACGGCGGGTCCGGGCTGGGACGCCTGCACAGGCCTGGGAAGTGTAGTGGGCTGTGAACTGCTCGAAGCGATTGAATATGGAAGTACGGCCACACCCTATTGTGGGGTACAGTTCAATGGTACGCTCAACCCCAATCAAACACAAACCTGGTACACCTTCAATTGGCCGGCAGTATGGCATGTTATCTGGTCCATGATGCCCGTGAGCCCTGTTGGAACAGGTCCGCAGGTATCCTGGAAGGTAAGTGTACAAAGAGCCAACCAGGAATTTGCCACCTACTGGCTAACGGTCTCCAACCTTACCAATCAGACCGTAACATTTGAAGGCCGGTTCGCCATTTTGAGTTTCTATTGATCAACGAATCAACATCCATCAATTTCAAACATTATTTTATGACAACAGGAGTTCAATTCAACGGCTCACTGAGCCCGAATCAAACACATCAATGGTATACCTGGGGCTGGCCCGCCAGCGACCATGTTTTCTGGTACATGATGCCCACCTCCCCCGCCAATAGTTCTGAACTTACCTGGAACATTGCGGTACAACGCACCAGTGCCACCCAGTGCACCTACTGGATTACGGTCACCAACCAAACCGGCAACCCCATCAATTTTGAGGGCAGGTATGCCATTTTGAATTAACCATCAAAATCATCAACCTATGCGTATCAGTATAGACATTGACGGTGCCGGCCAAAGTGCAGTGTCCACAGTATCCGACCAGGCGGCCCTCAGTTCCGGCACCAGAACAGGAACCAACACCCAGGAGGGCGGACTGCAATCCGCCACGGACGCGGGCAGTGGCCCCGTTGCCTTTCGAAGCAATGGAAAGTCTGCTTCCATGCTCCAGCAGGATGCAGCCGGCAAATCTTTCGATACCGCCAATGCGGTCAGTGCCGGTCCCGCTAAATTCGGCCAGGCGAATTAGTTAGCTCACGCCAGGTCAACCTGCAACAGCCCCGCTGTTGTAGCTACAAAGCGAAGCCGCATGCAGTGCATGCGGCTTCGCTATATAGGATGGACAGGCTGACATCCATCCTGCCAAAGAAACAGCAGGGGAATCGGGAGATGGCCGGGCAGCCAGCGGGTAACAACCGGTTTCACCTGCCCAGCTGATGCCCAGTTTCCGGAAACTGCCAACCTTAGCCGTTATAAAAGTCAATGCCAGCCCGGGCAAACAGGCTCCCAGTCCGCATCTTGAAAGTTATTCACATTTTGTTAACATGTTCTGCCGGCATATTTCATTAAATTAGGTGCCCTTTAATAACTGCTTTCAATGAAAAGAACAGCCGCCATCACCAAACTGGTTCTCGTCTTTTGCGCCGCTTTACTCACCGCCTATATTATCCTTACGGTACTGGCGATCTAGTACGGGCGCTACATCCGGCACAACCTGCACCTGCCGCCATCCGGCATCACTTACTCCTTGTCTGCCACTTCCACTACAATACCCTCCATTTGAATGATTTGTCATCCAACGCCCGCATGGTACAGAGTATCCCATCCAGGTGGTCGTATTCATGCTGGATCAATTCCGAGAGATCATCTTCCATCACCCGCTCCCCTGGCTGCCATTGCTCATCCAGGTAACTAACGGTAACGCATCGGTGTCGTTTAAGGCGGACCAATAATTGGGGAAAACTCATGCAATCGTCCCAAAGTTCAAATTGCTCCCCACTCACCTGGGTAAAGACCGGGTTGATGAAGACGGCCGGCTGGCCGATGTGCATGTAAATAAGTCTTTTCATGATGCCCAGCTGTGGCGCCGCAATGGCCCTTCCAAAATGATATTTCGCACGGAAGGCCTGCATGACTGCATGTAAATCGGCCACCCATTCCACCACCTGCGACAACTCGCCACGCTGTACCGGTTCGCAAACCTGGTACAACCGCGGGTCGCCAAGCATCAACAGGTCGTCCAGTGTCTTACTCATAACAGAAAAAATAACGTTTAAGCATAACCGCTTATCCGGGGCGTTTTGCCTGAAACACCCTCCTCTTATTGGGCCCCTCCAAAAGGCGTTGTGAAGTGATAACTGCCTGACCCCAGTTTCAACACCTGGTACCGGCCTTCTTTCCCCATCACCTGTATGTCTTTCCCCGTCCCGATGGCCTGCCCGCTTTCCAGGATTGCTCCCTCGTTTTCCGTCGGTATATATACTTCCGCGTAAGTATTGACGGGAATGTCTATATCCAGGTGCAATAGGTTCTGCTCAATTTTCCAGGAAGATCCAACCTGTCCATAATAAGTCTGTAATGTTGCCGATGCAAAACCAAACCCTCCGCCGGGATGTGGCATAATGCGGATATGCTTATATCCTACACCATCCTCATAAGTGTCGATACCGGCCATCACCCGATACATCCAGTCCCCGATGGCTCCATAGGAATAGTGGTTAAAGGAATTCATCGAAGGCGTTTCAAAACTGCTGTCCTGTTTGATACCATCCCACCTTTCCCAGATGGTAGTAGCGCCTCTTTTCACCGGGTATAACCAGGAGGGGTAGGTTTCCTGCAACAATAATTTGTAGGCAATGTCAGTATACCCGAAACGTGTCAGCACATGACAGAGATAGGGCGTACCGAGAAAACCCGTGGTGAGATGCATGTCGTAGCTTTTTATATTTTCCACCAGCCGGTCTGCAGCCTGTTGACGAAGTGAGTCAGGAAGCATCTCAAAATTAAGCGCCAATACATAGGCGGTCTGTGTGCCAGATACCAGCCGGCCATTCGGCGTCATGTATTCCTTTATAAAGGCATCTTTGATTTCGGTGAGCTTTTTCGTAAAATACCGGACGTCGTCGGTATAACCCAATACCTCCGCCGCGTTGATCAGCAATTGCGTGGACCGCGCATAAAAGCACTGTGCAATCAGGTACTTGTCCGTTACTGCCGCCCGGCCATCGTTGTCGTCATCAGGCCGGTAAAAAAGCCAGTCGCCAAAATGAAATCCGGTGTTCCACAAATTCTTCCGGCTGCTCTTCTCGATATACTTTACCCAGGCCTTCATGCTGGGATATTGATCCGACAGGATTTTTTTGTCACCATAGGCCAGGTACATATTCCAGGGAATGATGGTGGCGGCATCGGCCCAGCCCGCAGAACCAACCGGGTATCGCAATACATCCGGGATCACAAAAGGTACAATGCCCTGTACCTGGTCGGCCGCCAGGTCCTTCAGCCATTTGGCAAAAAAATTATTTACGTTCATGTTGAAGGTGGCTGTCCGGGAAAAGACCTGCGCATCCCCGGTCCATCCAAGCCGTTCATCACGCTGCGGACAATCCGTGGGCACATCGAGAAAATTCCCCTTTTGTCCCCATTGAATATTATGCTGCAATTGGTTGATGAGCGGATTCGATGTAGTAAAGGTTCCCGTCGGTTTCATCGCCGAATAAAGCGCTATGGCCGTAAAATGTTTTGGATCTATTTCCCCCGGATATCCTTCTATGCGGATATACCTGAATCCATGAAAGGTGAAATGAGGTTCAAAGGTTTCCTCGCCATGGCCGCTCAAAATATACACATCCTCCGCTTTGGCCATCCGCAGGTTTTCCGTATAAAAATTCCCTTCTTTGTCCAGCACTTCGGCGTGCCCGATGCGGATGCTGTCGCCGGCCTGTCCGCTAACGGTGACCCTCACCCACCCCACCAGGTTCTGCCCAAA
>DATJYH010000039.1:0-4081 GCA_035499675.1 Puia sp. | reverse complement strand
TGAATTTCACGAACTCTTTGGCAAACCGGATCCGGTTGGTGAACGGGTCGTCCAGGTAGGTCCTTATAAACACATCCCCGGGAATCCCGGGAATGTGCTCCTCGAGCAGGGTGTTGTTATGCGTGAGGTAGGTGATCCGGTTGGGTGATAAAAGATGTTCCAGTTCCAGGCCGTAGATCCGGGACGCATCGGCCTGTTTCACATAATAATGATCGTAGTTGTCGTTGAATTTATTGACGATCCGGATTCGAAAGGGATTCGAATTGGCAAAGCTGCAATAGTCGATCCTCGCTACATCAAGGTGCTTTGTAAAACTAAGATCGCCCTCCGTCTTAAGTATTGCGTACATTTTGATCAGTCCTGCCCGTATAAAGTCCCAGTGCTTCATGTCGTACGATACCGTTTCCCAAAGTGTGTCCTTCCCATTTTTATCAAGCAGGGGTACTGAATAGGTGATATGGAGCAGATCCCGGTATGAAACCGGCTGGATCACTTCACGACCATGATGCTTCAGGTAATTCCGCAAACGCTCGCCCACCGGGAAAATGGGCTTTTTCCGGGAAGGTTTGTCCGGTTGCTGCGTTTGCAGGGCGTTTTGTTCGGAGAAGAAGGACATGACAATTAAATGGCCGGTGTTCGATGGCCGTTGGCCATTGGCCGGGTTCATTCGGTTAACCAAAACTAATTAATTAGCCGATTGAAACGCCAGGGTTTCTCTTTGCCATCAACGCTGGCACCATTACAATGTGGGACTTTAAAATAACAAGGAGTAAGTTTTAAGAAGAACAGCCATCAATCATCCGCCATCGGCCTCTCTTCCAATGGCGAAGGATCAAAAAAAAACTCCTGCCAAAATGCTTTCTTAATCAGAGCGATTGTTTGGCAGGAGCTTAGTAGTTTCAAGCAGCTGGTTTTTGCCGGATATCGGATACTGCTGGAACTGGTTTCCTTGGACGTTGGATTTTAACGGACTGGTTTTTACAGGATATTAATTGGTTGATCCAGGATACGATGGACGTTTTTCAAAAAGGACGATCGGATTTTTTCAGCGCATTCATCAGGATAGAGGATCAGAAAAAAGGAAGTTGACTGATATCGGATTCACCGGAATTTCTTCGATATTGGATTAGGATTGGTGTTTGGTTTTGTCGGATATTGGGTGATTGATTGTATCAATCAACTTCTATCCAAAAGTAGTTTTCCACAATGTGAATAACAATAGATATTTTGCCTTATTTTTTTGTTGCATGATTTACCAACTGCTTCGTAGAATTTCATCTACAGCTTGCGTAGTTTGCGTAGGAAGGCTTCGTAAAAATACCAATCACAGGGGCCAAAACCCTTGCGTGGCGGGCATTTGTTTTTGGGAGGTGAAAAAGGTTGTATCGCGAAAAGATCGTAAAAGCTCCCGCAACGGGTTTCTGCGGTCTGCATTCTTTCCGGTCGATATTTGTGAACCGCCGGCATTTTTAGTGCCCGAGCGACTGGATTACATCGTATTTGGTGACGATATGATAGTTCCCGCTTTCATCCTTCGCCAGTACGGCTCCGTTTTCTTTGTTGATCAATGAACTGATCCGCTCAACCGGTGTATCAAACGATACCAGGGGATAAGCGGGCTCGAGCACTTCGTCGATTTTTTTAAGTTTGATGTCCTGCCCATTGCTCAGCATTTTGTTAAAAAGGCCGCTTTCACTGATGGCCCCGATGATTTCGCTGTTTTGTTTGACGGGTATGTTTTCAATATGGTATTGCTGCATCAGTTCAAATGCATCGCCCACTGTTTTCCCGGGTTCGATGGTAACGAGTTTGTGCTGGCCGCGCCCGCTCACGATGTCGCGGAATGTTTTAACGTCCAGGAAGCCCCGCTCCATCATCCACTGGTCATTATAGATCTTGCCCACATAGCGGCTGCCATGGTCATGCAGGATGCACACCACCAGGTCGTCTTTTTTGAGCTTGTTTTTTAACTGCATCAGACCCTGTAGACAACTGCCCGCACTGTAACCGCAAAACAAACCTTCTTCCTTGGCCAGCCGGCGGGCCATCAGCGCGCCATCCTTATCGGTTACCTGCTCAAAGTAGTCTATCACATGCATGTCGTAGTTCTCCGGAACAAAGTCTTCGCCAAAACCTTCCGATACATAAGGGTGCACTTCGTTCATATCCACCTGCCCTGTTCGGAAGTACTTGGTGAGCAGAGAACCAAATACATCAATGGCCCATACCTGTATCGCCGGATTTTTTTCCTTTAAATACATAGCCGTGCCCGTTACCGTGCCGCCTGTGCCTGCCGTACATACCAGGTGGGTTATTTTTCCATCGGTTTGCTTCCATATCTCGGGGCCCGTACTTTCATAATGCGCGAGCCGGTTGGCGAGATTATCGTATTGATTGCAGTGAAACGAATTTGGTATTTCCTTCGCCAGCCTGCGGGCTATGGAATAGTAACTCCGCGGGTCATCTGGTTCTACGTTTGTGGGACAAACGATCACCTCTGCGCCAACCGCTTTCAGGATGTCCATTTTTTCCTTGGATTGTTTGTCGGTCGTGGTGAAAATACAACGGTATCCTTTTACAGCAGCCGCCAGGGCCAGTCCCATGCCGGTGTTGCCACTGGTACATTCGATGATGGTACCCCCGGGTTTCAGCTTTCCCTCTTTTTCCGCCACCTCGATCATTTTCACCGCCATACGGTCTTTGATGGAATTGCCCGGGTTAAAATAGTCTACTTTTGCCAGCACGGTGCAGGGGAGATCCCGGGTGATTTTGTTCAGGCGGATCAGGGGCGTGTTGCCGATGGTTTCGAGAATATTATTTTTGATGTCCATGGTCAGGCTGTTGAATGCGGTAAAGATACGATTTGTTGATCCTGGTTCTCCGGAAGCCCGGCGTACGACGCTAAAATAACAGGAATTTAAGTGCTGGATTCATTTCATGGTTTTTTTTCGGAAGCTTCCCCGCCATTCGTAGAAACGGTCCCCCTGTTGAAAAATCGACATTTTTTCTTTCTTTCCAACACCTACATTTGCTGCCTTGGTTAACCCCGGTGAAAATCTGAATATGATGGACATGTCTTACATGCGGCGGATCGCGGAGAAACTTCATTTCTCTTTCAAACAAATCAACCATGTTTTCCAGTTGCAGCAGGAAGGCGCCACCATTCCCTTTATGGCACGTTACCGCAAAGAAGCCACAGGAAACCTGGACGAGGTGCAGATAGCGGCCGTGATTGGCGAACTCCGGTACTTTTCTGAATTGGACAAACGAAAGGAAACGGTACTCAAGACCATTGAGGCTGCCGGCAAACTCACGCCGGCTTTGAAAGCACGTATTGATAACTGTTATGATGCGGTAGAGCTGGAAGATATCTACCTGCCTTTCAAACCCAAACGGAGGACCCGGGCGGCTATGGCGCTCGAAAAGGGGCTGGAGCCGTTGGCGAAATTAATTTTTGAACAGGACCCTGGCAACCCGGAAACCGAGGCTGCGGATTTTGTAAACGAGCAGGTGGCCGATGTCAAAGATGCGCTGCAGGGTGCTTCCGATATCATCGCAGAATGGGTCGCCGAGCAGGAGGAGGCCCGCAACCGTATCAGGCGGCTGTTCAGCCAAACGGCCATGTTCAGCGCAAAGATCCTGCCCGGCAAGAAAGAAGAGGAGGCGGCCCAGAAATACCGCGACTACTTCGACTTCAGCGAGCCGTTGTCGCAGAGCCCTTCCCACCGGGTACTGGCCATTCGCCGGGGAGAGAAGGAAGGATTTCTGTCAATGGACATCTATGTAGACAAAGAAACTGCCTTGGCGGAACTGGAGGATATTTTTGTAAAAACGTCCAACGCCAATGGCCAGGTGGTAAAAAAAGCTGTTGCGGATGGTTTTGAACGGTTGCTGAAACCTTCTATTGAAAATGAGTTCCGGTTGGCCAGTAAAAACAAGGCCGATGAGGAGGCCATTCGGGTTTTTTCGGAAAATCTCCGCCAGTTGTTGTTGGCTTCGCCACTGGGGTCCAAAAGAATTCTTGCTATTGACCCGGGCTTCCGCACGGGCTGTAAACTGGTTTGCCTGGACGCGCAGGGGA
>DATJYH010000038.1:0-2303 GCA_035499675.1 Puia sp. | reverse complement strand
CCGGATTCCGTGCTGGCCTGGCTTACCCAGGGCAACCAGCAATTCATAGGCGGCGTTTTTAACGAGCAGGGTGTCGATTCTACCCTCCGGATCAGGCTTTCAAAGGGTCAGCATCCCAAAGCGGTTGTGTTATGCTGTTCTGATTCCAGGGTGGCCCCGGAACTGATATTCGACAAGGGCCTGGGAGATTTGTTTGTGATCAGGGTGGCGGGCAATATCGAGGATGACGCGGTACTGGGAAGCATCGAGTATGCCGTGGAACACCTGCACACGCCGCTGGTTGTTGTCATGGGGCATAAAAACTGCGGTGCCATTGCAGCAGCCGTGGGCGATCTCCAGGAAGGCGGCAAGGACAAAATTGACAACCATATCCGCGCACTTACCGACCGGATCGAAGAGGCCATGCTCACCACCGATGTCAAAGCCACGGATACCGTGGAAAAGGCCCTTCTCTCCAATGTCATCTTTACGGTGCGGGCGCTCCGCGTGGAAAGACCCGTGCTGTATGAAGCTGTAAAGGCCGGCCACCTGAAAGTGGTGGGTGCAGTATATGATGTAGCCACCGGAAAGGTGAATTGGATGGATTACTGAACGAGAGGATGATGGTAGACAGTTGACAGATTTAAAATGTGGGATAGGTATAATTTAGAAATAAGTCTTGAACGAGGTTACAGGCCCTGTGTCATAGCAGCAGCGTTCACTGCGGGATGGTGCAGGAGGAATGAAACGATAAAGGCCAGTACAGAAGCGATCAGTCCCCAGATAAAAATATTATACGCAACGATCAGGTAGCGGTATTTCAATGCCAGCAATATACCCTGGTAATAAATGTCCCGCGAAAGACTGTCATACAGCTCGGGCTTATGGGTGATGGTCTGCTTGATGATGCTTTTGTATTCGTCCAGCGTCTTTCGGTAAAAATGCCCGAAAAAGAGCATGTTTTTTTCCAATTTTGAATAGATGTCCGTGGAATTTTCGTCAATGCTGAACTTGGGGCGGCTGGCCGAAATGGCAGCAATGATAGCACCTACCGAGGTCAGCGCCAGCAGGAGGGCCGGCCATTCAAGGTAGGTATTGGCGTCCAGCCTGGGCGTCAGCACGGTCAATACAACGGTCAGGATCAGGGCATTTACACTTACCACCAGGTTGGCCTTATAATCGGCCAGCTGTATGGTCCGCATCTGGTTCCGGGAAGTGTTGCGGAACAGGCTTTCCACGGTGCGCTCCGGTTTAAAATCTTCGAGCGAAATAGTATCATCCTGCCCGGCGCCTGACGATGGGGTTACACTCCCCGCAGGTTTCTTTTTGTCATCCGCCAGCGCACCCCGGACCATTTCCCTGTTTTTCTTTTTTCTTTTTCCATACAGGTCTTTGGCGAAGGGGGTAAAAAACATCTGACTGTCCAGCATCTCCAGCATCTTATCCCACCAGGCAGACTCAGTATATTCATTTCCGTTAGTAGTTTCGAGCTCCTGCCGCAAGGCACTTGCGTCCTCCGGAAAATCCCTGGATCCCAGCCATTCGTTGTCTGCATCGCAAAGCAACTGTGCCATGACCGTGATGGGTTGTTGCGGCCAGCGCAGGGAGCCGATGCATGTTGAAATGGTTTGAACATTGGCAACATCCAGCCCCTTTTCCGTAAAATATTTTTCAGCCAGGCCGGCTGCCGCCTTCAGGGGGTTGGCCGGATCCTGGCCATAGCCGGTCTGCAGGAACCAGGCCGCCAGTAATACGGTTGTTCTGTCGTCTTTACTGAGGTCCGTGCCTGTAACCAGCAGTGCGCAGGTTTGCACTACGTGTACTGCCCGCCGGTAGTTGTGAAAAACATACCGGGCCGGCACATGTTCCTGCATATATTGCCTGATATAGGTCCCTGTTTCCCATAAAAGTTCATCGGGCATTGTCATATCGCTTATTTAGTTGGTTCTGGCTTTCTCGATAAATTCATGCTCCATGGCATCCTTGTCCTTTATAACCCTGAAATAATCTTGCAGGAAATGATGCATATCGGATTTTGTGCCTTTTTCGAGCAGGTCCCACTGATCGATCATATCGTTTATCCGTGATTCATTTGCCTTGAAAATTTCCGCAGCAGCCTCCTGTTCTTCAATGGTCCTGGGGAATCCACGATACAGACGTTGTGTTACTTCGGTAATGCCCAGGTGCTCCGGAGGCACAGCATAGGGTGGATTTACAAATCCGCAATAATCAAAATCATACGGGACTACAAAAGGTTTGGATAGGGTATCTTTCTTATCGACGATCAGTTTTATGTTATGATAGTACGGCACGGCCCAGTCCGT
>DATJYH010000037.1:0-4280 GCA_035499675.1 Puia sp. | reverse complement strand
AATCGGTTCCGGCGAAAAAAAGGTTTCGCCTGACGGCAGAAGACTATTCTTTTCTTTACCAGTATATGTCGGAATACCCCTCAGAAAGCAGGTACCCGCATTATGACAGCACCGAATATTTCAACAGCTATTGTAAGTTTTTTATGTACAGAGCCGGCAAATCTGCCATCCCGCCCTATGTCAGGATCTTTAACAAACCCGGGTGGTCCTACGGTTTTCTGACCGATGTGGCCTATATCGCTGATTTCAAAAACAACGTCGAATTCATGCTCAGCGCGGTGATCTATGTAAACCGCGACGGCATTCTGAATGATGACAAATACGAATACGAAGAAACCGGCTGGCCTTTTTTTAAGGAGATCGGGAACATTATTTATCAATATGAGCTTGGCCGAAAACGGAAATATGTCCCGGTCCTGGATTCTTTTAAACGGCAGTATCGGTAGCCGCTGATTTTTGAGAGACCGACCCGTCCCATCCAATATTTAAAGCTTCTTCGTATTTTTGCGGGCTAATGGGTGAGTATGAAATTTGAAAAAATACATAATAAAGGACAGGCCCAGTTATTCAGGAATCAATACCTGGAGATGCTTACCAAAACGCATCCGCTGGTGATCTGGGGTATTTACCTGCCATTGATTATTTATTTCCTGTATCATAGTTATACTCCATTGAATTTCGGCGCCGGCAGGATAGTGCTCACCTTCCTCGGCGGCATGTTTTTCTGGACATTGTTTGAGTACATCATGCACCGCTTTGTTTTTCACTGGGTAGCTGAATCAGAACGGGCAAAGAAAATTGTGTATGTGATGCATGGGAATCATCATCATTTTCCGCGCGACAAGGAACGGCTGTTTATGCCACCGGTACCGAGCCTGATCCTGGCTTCCGTTATCTTCCTGGTCATGTACCTGCTCATGGGTGAAAATGTTTTTATGTTCTTCCCCGGCTTTATGCTGGGCTACCTGCTCTATGGCAGTACGCACTATGCCATTCATGCCTGGAACCCTCCCTTCAGGTGGATGAAACCGCTCTGGAGAAATCATCATCTCCATCATTACAAAGATGATCACCGCGGTTTTGGCGTCAGCACCACTATTTGGGACCGCGTATTCGGCACCATGTTTGATTTGAAGAAGGAAAAAGAAGACAAGGAAAAAGTGAAGGAACTCATGTTCAAATAAGGCTGCCTGTCTCACTTACCATTTTTCGTCGTCAGGGATTTGCCCGTTTTGCCGGTATTGTTTCCGGGATGCTATTTTCTGTAGTTGTCTTTCGATGATCAGATCGGCAATAATGCTCCCTGCATCCGCTTCCTGGTTTTCTGTAAGCAGGGACCTCAATCTCGATTCACTGATATCGATCCTGTATAAAATCCGGATCAATTGCTGGAAATTGTCGTCAATAAGATGGTTGATATGACCGGCCAGTGCAGCGCTTATCTCTTCCATAGAAGGTTGTGGCGACAATTCCAGGGAGAATTCCTGGTGCAGGTAGTCTAATAACAACAAATCGTTTTCCATACTAATCGTTAGTAATGTCCAGCCACACCGAGGCCAAACAGGGCGAAATCATACCTCGCCGGATCCCGCGGGTCGAACTGCTGCAGCCGCCGGGTCAGTTCCAGTGCAGCTTGCCAATCGGTTTGTTTCCTGGTCAGCAAACCAAATCGCTTGGCCACCCTGGCCACGTGTATATCAACAGGGCAGAGCAATTGCGAGGGAGAAATATTTTTCCAGAGCCCAAAATCCACACCCCGGTCGTCCTGGCGCACCATCCAGCGGAGAAACATGCTCAACCTTTTACAGGTAGCGTTTTTTTCGGGGGAAGCAATATGCTTTCTTGTCCGTGAAGGCACATCTTCCAGTGAAAAAAAGTAATGATAAAAACCCCGCAGTCCATTTTCAACCGTTTCGTCTTCCGGGCTCATCCACTGCGAAAAGGCCGTTTCCAATGATTCATGGTGCCGGTAATGAAATTGCAGGAATTCGATAAAATAAAGCAGGTCGGTGCTGTTAAACGTACGATGCTTGAACCCGGTTAGTTTTTTAAGCGCTGTTTCATCATGCTCCAGGCAAAAAGCATGAGGTGCATTGTCCATGAGCCGCATCAACTCTTCCGACTTACGGATGATGGTTGTCCGGTTACCCCAGGAAAAAATGGCGGTAAAAAAGGCGGCAATTTCAATGTCCTGTTCTTTGGAAAACCGGCCGGGGATGGAGATGGGGTCGTCCTGCACAAAAGAACGACGATTGTATTCATCGACCTTCCTTTCCAGGAATTCCCGGATATCCGGTTTTTGGCGGGTATGCTTTACTGAGGTTGTTAACACGATCCATTAAGTTCGAAACGTAAAATAAAAGCCGTCAACCAGGCGATGCCTGCTTACTTTCCGATGGCGCGATCGAGGTCCTCCACCAGGTCATCCGCATCCTCGATCCCGACACTCAGCCTGATCAGCGAATCACTCAAGCCGTTTTTTATCCTTTCCTCTCTTGGGATGGAGGCGTGTGTCATGGAGGCGGGATGATTGATGAGCGACTCAACCCCACCCAGGCTTTCGGCCAGCGAAAATAACTTTGTTGAACTCAATACCCGCCTTGTCTCCTGCACATCATCGTTCTTTAGCTCAAAACTCATCATCCCACCAAAATTCCGCATTTGTTTCTGCGCAATGGCATAACCGGGATGATCTTCAAAACCGCACCAATATACTTTACCCACTCTCGGATGCCGCCGCAGGAAGTGCGCAATTTTTTTACCGTTCTCACAGTGCCGTTCCATCCGCACATGCAGGGTCTTGATGCCACGCAGCACCAGGAAACAATCCTGCGGCCCCGGAACAGCACCGCATGACTTTTGTATAAAATACAGCTGTTCCCGCAGCGTAGCTTCATTTACCACCAGGCAGCCATGGATCACATCGCTATGACCACCCAGGTATTTGGTGGCCGAATGCAGTACAATATCAGCGCCCAGGTCAAGTGGATTCTGGAGATAGGGCGAGGCAAATGTATTGTCTACACATACCAGTACGGCATGCAGTTTCGCCAATGCCGATACCGCACTGATGTCAATCACATTCATCAGCGGGTTGGTGGGGGTTTCTACCCAGATCAGTTTTGTCCGCGCATTGATATGCGCGTGCAGCACGCCGAGGTCCTGCTGGTTGATATAATTAAACCGGATACCGAATTTTTCGAATACCTTACTAAACAACCGGTAAGTGCCTCCATACATATCATTCCCCGCTATCACTTCATCACCCGGCTGAAGCAGTTTAATGACTGCATCGGTAGCCGCCACGCCGCTGCTGAAACAAAGGCCATATTTGCCATTTTCCAACACTGCCATGGCATCTTCCAGTACCTTGCGTGTAGGGTTTTGGGAACGTGCGTACTCATAACCTTTGTTTTGCCCGGGAGCGGCCTGAACATAAGTGGATGTCTGGTAGATGGGCGTCATGATGGCGCCGGTACTTGGATCCGGTTCCACACCCGCATGAATCACCTTGGTAGCAAATTTCATCTAAGCTATATTTTTTGAATAGCAAAGATGAGGAAATGATCCTATTTACGGCGACATTTCCTATGGGCTGCTTTTTACGAACAATTTCGTGATCCATTTTCCGCAGTTCCAGTTTAACAAAAACTTAACCCCCCTCACGTAACATTCAGCAACATGGCTTAACACCGTTATTGCATTGCTTTAGCCCCCGATTTCCCGCCTTCAGTATCAACAGAACGCTGCGCATTTTACAGGCCGCGAAAAATAAATTTACCGGGCATGTATATTGGCTTGTCTTCAGCAGAACGCAGAAATATATTTACATGCTTAATCGAAATTTTAATCAACAAAAAGCATAGCCATGAAAAAAAAATTGTTATTCCTCGCCCTGGTAGTTGTCAGCCTCGCCGGCTACGCCAACGTCAATGTAAATGAAAAGGTCCTGCGCTCTTTTAACGAAACCTTTCCCAGCGCTGAGCAGGTGAAGTGGCAGGAATTTTCCGATAATTATATTGTCAACTTCGTAGAACTGGGCGTGAGAAACCGTATTAACTACGACAAGGACGGCAATGTGATCAGCGCCACCCGATATTATGGACAGGAAAACCTGCCTGTGAACCTGCTGGTCAAGACGAGAAAGAAATTCCCTTCGGCAAAAATTTTTGGCGTAACAGAAGTGGAAACGGAAGCCAGTGTGGACTATTATATCAAGCTGGAAGACAGCATGAACTGGATCACCGTGAAGTCAGACGCCATCGGAAATATGGAAGTGG
>DATJYH010000036.1:0-21805 GCA_035499675.1 Puia sp. | reverse complement strand
GTTTTTTGAGAATATTGTGCCGGTGCACCTGCACCGTCTTGGCGGAGATCTCTAATTGATCCGCTATCTTCTTGGAAGAAAATCCCTTTTTGACAAATTCAACGATCTCTGATTCCCGTTTGGAGAGGCTGACCGGTTGGGAAACCTTTTCCTCTTCAGCCAATTGACGGGAAAGCAACTCTTTCACTTCGTTGCATACATATCTATTGCCCTGTTTCACGTCCAGGATGGCCTGGACCATTTCTTCGCGCGATGAGTTTTTGGTCACGTATCCCCATGCGCCCACCTGGAACATTTTTTTCGCATACTCCGGTTTTGAATACATGGTCAGTCCAACGACCCGGGAGTTTGGTGAGAGCCTCGCTATCTCCCCGGTAGCTTCTATTCCCGAAAAGGGCTGCATCAGGATGTCCATCAGTACGATGTCTGGTTGTTGGATCCTTGTTTTTTCGATGGCATCCATCGTATCGGCACATTCCGCTACTACTTCAAAACGGGGATCATTGCCCAGGATGGTGGCCCAGGTTTCCCGGACCAGGCGATGGTCTTCGGCAATCAGGATGGAGATTTTTTTCATACGATGAGGTTTTTGGCTGAGCGGGGGCCCGCACAAACGGGCGGGGCAACAGGTATCCTAAGTTAAGACCTTTTTTTGGGATTTATCAGCCGTTCCGCCGGATTCTGTGCACCGGCTGTTCATAACCCCTGGTGATATACGCATATTGACAGGAGGCAATGAATGGCCGGTCATGGTGAGGATATCGTAAAAACCAGCCCTCCCTATCGGGAAGACTGGTTTCAGACGCGCCCGGGTACGACAGCATATGCCGGGAACAGGCATCTCTTTACAACTTTTATTTCAATGGGAAAAAACTGAGTTCCCTGATGCTGTTCGCGTTCGCATAATCGTATTGGTAAAGTCCGGCCGTAGCAACCACAATCAACAGTTTGTTGGAGGCAATCACATCGTAGGGCCCGGTCGTTATCAGTCTCGACATCAGTTGCAGGTTGCCCGGATCAACTGCATTAAACACTTTAACTTCGGAAGATCCATCGCATACAAAGAGCAGGCTACCATCCTTGCTCAACCCGGTGGGACTGGTCATAGGATAAGTTTTGACCAGCACCGGGTTCGACAGGTCTTTCACATTCACAACGTCCAGTTCATTGCTCGCACCACCGCAGTAAGTTCCTGCGTGCAAGGTGATGTAGGCATAGTTGCCATCGGTGACAACAGGGTCACAGGCCTGGCCATGCGTAAAATTTCCCACAGAGGTAGGGAGGGCTGGATTGCTGAGATCAAAAATGAATGTGCCGATGTCGGAACCAAGAAATAATTTGTCTTCAAAAGGGAAAATAGTTTCGAGGTCATAACCGGCGAACTGGCTGGATGCAAGCCTGGGTGTGCTGGGTTGACTGACGTCGATGGCACTCAGTGAATGTCTTTCGCTGATGGCATACAGGTAATTGTTAATGAGCACCATCTTGGCGGTAGATCCTGCCGTGCCTGTTTTACCTGCGGTGGAAGCGCCGGGAGTAGCTGCGGTAAAGAAAATGCCACCTGGATCGTAGACATAGGGAGGCCCTCCGGCATTCACGGGAACCGTGACCGTAGTGTCCTTGGTGATCCAACTCACAATGACCTGGCTGCTGTCCATGGCATATCCATTGACATAGGAGCGATCGGTAAACAGGTCGGGCAGCATGTTTTGAATCTGTACATGATGAATGTCAGAGATATCGATGGCGAGCAGGTCCGAGTACATGTCTGCATACAGCGTGCTACCGTTGATGGCAATGTCCTGGTTACCCGGAATATTTAAGAAAGCTGTTTGAACAGGGTGTGATGGATTGCTGTTGTCAATCACGTGAATTCCTTTGTCCACATCGTTCAGGAAAATGAAGTTGTCTTTGATGTAAATCTTTCCCAGCGAATCGATGGGTGTAGCCGCATTGCCGTTGACCGCCGCCAGCACCGACGCCTTAAGTTGGTAAACGGGTGTGTACAGCGTATAAGTATAGGTGTGTGTGGTAGGTTTGGCGATAGTTCCCTTCATACATCCGGGCACGACAAACAAGGTACCACCGGCGGTCGCAAGACCGATGAGTAACCACCATAATCGTTTTTTCATATCGCTTTTCTATTACTGACATGTATGGCGGAAAAACCGTTGCATCCGGGAATACTTTGTTCGCGACCGATGGTCAGGGAGGAAGCGCTGCCGGCAGCCTCAAATCTTCCGTTTCAATCCTTTACAGTCTGTAAAATGTATTATCTTCAACGAAAGTTGTCCGAGCCGTATTTTATTACAGGACCGGATGGCGTATCAGTTTCGATTGCCTGCTATTCACCCGTCAACACTGACATATGGCCATCAGAGTAGCAATCAACCATTGTACGGAATACGCATACGACCGGTACGTATCCCTTTCTCCACATATATTCAGGCTTCGACCTGCAGCGCACTCACGGACGCCCATTGAATCCTATTCTTTTAAGATTTTGCCCGCCGGGCATTTTATCAACTGGCAACAGGACCCCTTTGGCAATTACCAGGCCAGGGTGGTCTTCCCGGAGAAAACAGAAAAACTCCGGATCGAGGTGGAGGTGATCGCGAATATAATTGTCATCAACCCCTTTGATTTTTTTGTAGAAGAATATGCGGAACAATTTCCCTTCCGGTACAGGGACAACCTGGCGGCGGAACTGGGGCCCTACCTGGAATGCAGGGAGGATGGACCCTTGCTGCAAGGGTGGCTGGAGTCTGTCGATAGAAGCCCGAAGAGCATCAATGATTTCCTGGTATACCTGAACCGGAGGCTGAATGCCGACATCCGTTACAATATCCGGATGGAGCCCGGCGTACAGACCTGTGAGGAGACCCTGTCCCGGGCCTCAGGGTCATGTCGTGATTCCGCCTGGCTGTTGGTTCAGTTGTTGCGCAGGCTGGGACTGGCCGCCAGGTTTGTGTCGGGCTACCTCGTGCAGCTCGCAGCCGATATCAAATCGCTCGACGGTCCTTCCGGGCCCGAAAATGATTTCACGGACCTGCATGCCTGGGCGGAAGTGTATATCCCCGGTGCCGGTTGGATCGGTCTGGATCCCACTTCCGGTCTGTTTGCCGGGGAAGGACATATTCCACTCGCCTGTACGCCACACTATGCCAGTGCAGCCCCGGTGGTGGGCGCCACTGACCCCTGCGAAACGAGTTTTTCTTTTTTAAATACTGTTACCCGCATACATGAGGATCCACGGGTCACCAAACCCTATACCGAAGAGCAGTGGGCAGCGATCCTGGCCACCGGCGAACTGGTAGATGAAGATCTGGCACGCGGCGATGTGCGGCTAACCATGGGCGGGGAGCCTACTTTTGTTTCCATCGATGATATGGAGTCTCCGCAATGGAATACAGCAGCCGACGGCGATGAAAAACGCAAACTCGCGCACGACGTGATCTTCAGGCTGAGGGAATGTTTCGGGCCAGCCGGCTTGATCCACTACGGCCAGGGCAAATGGTATCCCGGCGAACCATTGCCGCGCTGGCAATACGGTTTGTTCTGGAGAAAGGATGGGTATCCCATCTGGAAAAATAGCTCCCTGATCGCTCATAAACGGGTGAAAAAAAAATACACGGCCGGGGATGCGGAAATATTCCTGTCAGAGCTGACCAAACACCTCGCCGTGCCGGCGCAACATATCAGTGCCGCCTATGAAGATGTTTTTTATTTTCTGTGGACGGCGGGGAAAACGCCGGTCAACACGGATCCCCTGCAGGTCAACCTCAACGATCCCGCCGAGCGGAAAAAGCTGGCGCGGTTGCTGGACAGCGGACTCGGCAATCCTGTCGGTTATGTATTACCGTTAAAATGGAATTATGACAACGGGAAATGGCAGAGCTGCCGGTGGTTGCTCAACAGGGACCAGCTGTTCCTGATCCCGGGAAACTCACCCATGGGCCTCCGGCTCCCGCTCGAATCGTTGCCCGCAGTGGCCGGGGACAGCGAGCCGCAGAAAGTGGAGCGGAGCCTGTTCGATGAGTTGCCCGAACTGGAATATTTTCATGAAACGATCACAGCCCGTTATGGTTTGATCTCCGAACACCCGTTGCCGGCTCCGAAAAGATTGTACCAGGAAAAAAAGGAGCATAAAAAAGACGTGGGGAAAAATAAACTGAAAAAAGAAGAGGAGGAAGAACCACGGAAGGTATTGTTTGAAGTGGCGGTGATAAAAACTGCGATCTGTGTGGAAGCGCGGGAAGGGATTCTCTATGTGTTTATCCCCCCGATGGATTACCTGGAACACTACCTTGATTTGGTGGCATCGATCGAAGCTACCGCAGCGGCATTGAAAGTGCCGGTCAGGATAGAGGGATACGAGCCGCCCAGGGATTATCGCATGGAGCGACTGATCGTTTCTCCCGACCCGGGTGTCATCGAAGTCAATATCCAGCCTGCAAAAAACTGGAAGGGATTGGTGCATACCATCGATAGTCTGTATGAACAGGCTCATCTTTCCCGCCTGGGCACGGAGAAATTTATGCTGGACGGAAGGCATACCGGTACCGGCGGAGGCAACCACGTCACCGTGGGCGGCTCCCGGCCGGCCGACAGCCCGCTGCTCCGCAGACCCGACCTGCTCCGGAGCCTGATTGGCTACTGGCAGCATCATCCCGGGCTTTCCTACCTGTTCTCCAGCGCATTCATCGGGCCCACCAGCCAGGCGCCAAGGATTGATGAAGGGCGCGATGAGAAATTGTATGAAATGGAGATCGCCTTCAGCCAGGTGCCCGAAAAAGGATTTATTCCTTACTACCTGGTGGATCGCATTTTCAGACACCTGCTCACTGACCTCACCGGCAATACACACCGTTCGGAATTCTGCATTGATAAATTGTATTCACCCGACAGTTCCTCGGGCAGGCTGGGCATCCTCGAGTTCCGCGGTTTTGACATGCCACCACACAAACATATGAGCCTGCTGCAAATGTTGCTGATACGCGGGCTGATCGCGGCATTTTGGAAAAAGCCTTATCTGCACGACCTCGTGCGGTGGGGCACGGAGCTCCACGATAAATTCATGCTGCCATACTATGTGCGCCGTGATATGGAAGATGTTTTCGCGGACCTGAACCGGGCCGGTTATCCCTTCCAGGCCAGCTGGTTGGATCCGTTCCTTGAGTTCCGCTTTCCACATTACGGCAGCATAAAACTGCATGGCATGGAAATGGAGATACGCATGGGTATTGAGCCCTGGCATGTGTTGGGAGAAGAGATGTCGAGTTCGGGTACGGCCAGGTTTGTGGACTCCTCGCTGGAGCGCGTCCAGGTGAAATTAAAAGGATGGAATGCCGCCCGCTATGTGTTGCTCTGCAACGGCAACCGGGTGCCCTTGCGTGAAACCGACACCCGGGAAGAATACGTAGCCGGCGTCCGTTACCGGGCCTGGCAGCCACCTTCGGCCCTGCACCCGACCATTGGCGTGGATACACCCCTCGTGTTTGATATCGTCGATGGCTGGAACAGCCGGTCCATTGGCGGCTGCACCTATTATGTGGCCCATCCCGGCGGAAGAAGTTATGACAGCTTCCCCATTAACAGCTATGAGGCGGAAGCCAGGCGTGTGAGTCGCTTCGGGGATACTTCCCATACCCAGGGGGTGCTGCGCCCCGCGCCCTATCTGGCCGTCATTGAACATTATATAGAGCAGAACCGGCTGCCCTTCCATTGCGATCCGCCTGCGGAACAGGCCAACAGAGAGTATCCCTATACGTTAGATATGCGTAAATACAGGGGGAGGTAGTATGTGTGCCACCTCTTTGCTGTGAGATAAATATTGGTCGCGACGGGAAGATGTGGCACACCTGTCAGCTTTCCCGTTTTACATCCACCGATACGGTCATTTCATGCTGTCCGCTGCTGACCAGGATGCCCTTGAGGGGCGCAATATCAGCATAGTCCCTTCCCCAGCCAATGGTGATGTGCTGATCGGCAGGTACCAGGTTATTGGTGGGATCAAATTCCATCCAACCCATACCGGGTATGTATACACTAAACCAGGCGTGGGAAGCATCTGTCCCGATCAGCTTCTCAGACCCCACAGGCGAAATGGTTTCAATATATCCGCTCACATAACGTGCCGGCAGCCCCACTGAACGCAGGCAGGCAATGGCTAAATGTGCGAAATCCTGGCATACGCCCTGGCGCTGCTCCATGACAGTGGACAATGGTGTGGAAACAGTGGTCTGGCCCGGTTGGTAGGCAAAGTCGGTGTGAATGCGGTGCATGAGCTCCAGCACGGCGGCCAGTACCGGCCTGTCTTCTTTGAACGATACCCGGGCATAGTATTCGATCTGCTCATCCCAGGTAGTCATCGGCGTAGGAAAAACGAACTGCCGGATCTCAATGTCTTCCCCGGCAAGTGCAAGCAGTTCCCGTATCGCGGTTTCGAGCGTAGGCCCTCCTTCCGACACCTGTTGTTCGCCCGGGTTTAGTTTTTCAATATCGGATGTAACGGTGACGGACAGTTGCTTATGTTCTGTTTCGATAGAAAAATAAATCGCTTTGTTGCCAAAAAAATCTTCATATCCGTTCAGCATTTCCGGCAGTGGTGAAATCTCCACGACGGCATTCCGGCAATATTGCCGGTCGGTAGAGCGGGGCACAAGCCTTGCGATGCTGTGGCAAAGGCTCACCGGTTCAAAGTAGCTGTAAATGGTTTTATGAACAATGGTATAATTCATGAGGGTCAAAAAAGGGTTACCTGATGATCATGGTTTTTGGGGTCATCTCGTGTTTAAAATAGGCTTTGGAAATCACATCGGGCAGGGTTGATAGGATGGCATACATGCCCGACAGGAACTCATCCAGCCGGCCGTATACCGGCTCGTTTTCATCGGTCTGTGTCAGCACATATCCGTCAGCGCTCGCGAGTTTTGCCTCTGCTTCCAGCACCAGGCGTTCATGGTCGGTTGGAGTGGCTCCGTCATTTTTTTCCGGGAGTTTCTTCAGGTAGTTTTTCAGCCGTTTTACCTGGTAGGCCAGCGAGCGCGGGTTATGCGGATCAAACAGCATGAGGTCCAGTACCAGTGAGTTTTGGAGTGGCATCCGGTATTTGTAACGGTAGTGGATCAGCCCTTCGTTGTTCATCAGCACGCTTTGCAGCAGGTGGTACTCCACCTGTTCGCCGAGGCGGTCCACCATCATCGTCCGCAGCGTCGTGATCAGCAACAGGCTGTGTTCAATTTTTCTGCCGATGTCGATCATGGTCCAACCCTGCTCCCGGGAAATGGTTTCCCGGTTTAGCCCGATGAAGGCGACGATGGAAGTGATGAGATTATCGAGGGTACGCAACATTTGCAGGTAACCATGATGGGTAAGTGAAACATCCTGCTGCAATTCCTCCTCGATCCCGCGGAAAACTCTCCAGGTATCGGTGGACCAGTGTTCCCGAACTTCATGGATAGCATGCTGGAAGCGGAGAAAATTGTATTTGAGACTGCCGGCCCGGTGATCGTTGAACAGGATATCCTTCAACTCCTTCCATGGTTCCGCGAAACGTTGTTCACTGCCTTCGCCTATAAAACCGGGATGGGTATAACTGTAAAGGGTAAGCGCCATCAGGAGCTGCTGCTCTGTTTGCAGGTAATTGTCAGTAATGATCTTGTTTCCTTCCGCCATAAATTGTATCACCGTGCGGAGAAATCGCGCGTTGCCCAGGATCCGTTCGGTATACCTGCCGACCCAGAAAAGATTTTCAGCGGCATGGCTGGGCAGCACTTCATGGTAGCTGGCGATGGAATCGCCCGGCACATCCTTCAGCTCATTTACGACGCGTCCCGGCTCAGGGGAAATGATCCAGGCATCCTTGCTCAGGCCGCCGAGTTGGTTGGAGATGAGAAATTTTCCCGTATCCGTCGATGTCCGGCACAACCCGCCCGGCATAGCGACATACCCATTGCGGCCGCTTACCAGGAAACTCCTGAACAGCACTTTGCGGGGTTCAATTTTCCCGTGATTCCAGGCAGGCGTGAGGGAAATATCAACTTTTTCCTGTCCCACGTAAAGTGCAGGATTGGCGCGGATACGTCGTTTGAGCTCAGCAAGTTCCTGCAACGAAAGCGACTGCCCGTCAATCGACGAACTTCCGGTTGGGTTGCGGTTGATTTTTTTGATGACGAGCGACTCAATATGTTCGAGTACATATTGCAACTCCCTGGGCTGCCCGCACCACCAGCTGGCGATGGTGGGAATGAGCAGGTCGGCCGACAAAAAATAACGTGCAGCCGACTGGAGAAAGGGCATCAGGCCGGGGTTTTCCAGGATGCCACTGCCAATGGGATTGGCGATACTCACATGCCCGCTGCGGACCGCCTGCAATAAACCCGGTATGCCGAGCTGAGAATCTTCCTTTAGTTCAAGCGGGTCGCAATATACATCATCCACCCTGCGCAGGATCACGTCCACGCGTTCCAGTCCGCTGATTGTTTTCAGCCATACGTGATTGTCTTTTACGATCAGGTCATTTCCCTGTACGAGGGTAAAACCAAGATAGGATGATAGATAAGCGTGTTCAAAATAGGTTTCATTGTTGGAGCCCGGTGTCAGGATTACTACCCTCGGGTTGAGCTGCTGCCCCGGCGCAATATCGTGCAGGCCATTCCTGAGTGCGTGAAAATAAGGAGCAAGATGTCTGACCTTCAGGTCGTGAAAAAACTCCGGGAGCACACGGGTCATCGTGGTCCTGTTCTCCAATGCATAACCGGAGCCGGAGGGGGCCTGGGTCCGGTCGTTTACTACCCAGATGCTGCCATTCCTGCTCCGGGCCAGGTCGGCGGAATACAAAATAAGCTGCCTTTTGCCAGGCAGGCGGATACCCGCACATTGCCGCAAAAAACCCGCGTGGTTGTATACCAGTTCCATCGGTAACAACCCTGCTTTGATGAGCCTTCGCTCACCATAGATATCATCGAGGATCAGGTTCAGCAATTCAGCTCTCTGCAGCAATCCCGATTCAATCAGGGACCACTCATCCTGGCTGACCAGGTAGGGGATCATGTCCAGTTTCCAGGGGCGGTTCAATCCTCCCGGATCGCCGTAAATATTATAGGTGACGCCATTCTCCCGGAGGAGCCGGAGGATGTCATTGTGGCGGCTGATGATTTCATCATCGCCCAGCTGTGAGTAGGATTGAAAAAAGCTGTCCCAGTGGGGACGAAGCTGGCCATCCTCTCCAAACAATTCATCATAAGAATAATGATCGCTGAAATAATTCCGGAACACAGGGTTTGAAAGCAGACCAGGCACCATAATTTCTTTACTTAAGCAGTCGGCAACGGGATACTACCGGATAAAATTAGGAAAAATAGCGCAAAGCGACTGGTACAGCCATCAGCGTTTTGATGGCAACCTGTGGTATAAATAAAAGGTAAAAAAACCCTAGGGAAGGGAATAATTTGCCGTGCAAGGGCAGGAGATCGCTTTTTTCAACACAAAAAAATACCGGTGACCTGTTTTCGCATACTGGTCACCGGTATGACAATCAGGTAGTCATTTTTATTTTACATGATTGCTTACTACTTTGGCCAGCTCAAACATGGATACCTGCGACTTGCCGCCGAACAGCGTTTTCAGCTTGACATCGGCATTGATCATGCGTTTGTTCTTGGTATCCTGCAGCTTGTTTTTCTTGATATAGTCCCAGATCTTTTTGATGATCTCTGTTCTGGGCGACGGTTTGCTGCCGATCACGTCAGCCAGTGCTGCGCTGGGTGCAAGGGGCACCATGAAAGCTGCATTAGGCTTTCTCTTGGTTTTTTTTGCCGGCGCTTTTTTAGCTGCTTTCTTGGCTGCTTTTTTCACCGCTTTTTTGGGTGCTTTCTTCGCAGCCTTCTTAACTTTTTTTGCCATCTTGTTTTAAATTTAACGGTTAGTAATGCGAGATATGAATAAAAGAACAATCTAATATAAGGGACTTGATTCAATTAATCTAAGGAAATTATCCAGATACCTCTTTTGGGCCGGGATGACAGTGCTAAAAAGTCCCCCCGGGGGAGCCGGCCGGCTCCCCTGGGAACGTATACAAAACGGCTGAAAATCCGGATGAGTATGGAAGAAATATCGACCGGTTGCCGGATTCAACCAACTTTCTCCTCCTCCTGGATGGCTTCGCGCAATGCGGGCTCCGCCTGTATCACCCAGGCCGGCAACAGCGTTTCCTGCAATGTCCACTGTTCATCTGCCGGCCGCATTCTGAAATAAACGCGGTTCCCCCGGTCGTCGCTGACATCCACCTCGTAACAGGGGCCATCGGTCCCTTTTGTCTTAAGGAAGTTGAATTCTTTCAAACTTCCCCCCGCCTTGATGAGCCGGGAAAACTGAATATTTTTCTTGAACAACACGTGATGGGTTTTTAAAGTTTTTGTTTATAGCTTATAACAATTTCCCGGCCAGATTTCCCGGAGTATGGCCGGAACGTCTTCCCGGAGGAAGTGATTTTCGGGCCTGCCGCGACGACCAGGCTGTTTATACCGTGTTTCTGCAGCCTGGGAGGTTGTAAGGTTGGGGGTATTTGTTGCAGGGACGGTGCTCGTCCGGGGACATGCCTGTTGGTGTTGGTGCAGGGTTACTACCGGTGTCCATTAACCGAAGATCGGGAGAAGGGGTGATTTATCTTTTCAGCGAAAAATAGGCGCAGGCAAAAACTACCGTATAAAAAATAAACAGGATCAGCGCCGCTTTCACTTTCCGCGAGCGTTTTTGTTTGCGTTCATGCTGTGGCGTTCGTTCCCTCACATAACCTCCCATCACGATATTCACGATGCCTAGTTCCGTGAGCGTCAGCTCAAGGCCTTCCGTGGTTACCTGGAAACAAACAAATTCATCTTCCAGCAATTGTTCCAACAGGGATTCCTGCTGATCCCTGCAATAATACTCCGTCATGCAGCAGAAGGTCTCATAACTCATGGATCCCCCTGGCTGCGAAAGAAAACTGCGGACCAGGTCGTCCAGTTTTTCACGTCTTAGCGTGTCCGTTGTAAATGGTTGCATACCTGTATAAGCATTGTTTTGGTAAACTCTGCGGATATGGACATCAATAAACTGTACGGCCGGCAAACAGGCGTTTAACAGGTTATTTGCAACATGGGATCGGGTTTGGGATGCGTAATCAGAGGGGGAATAAAATTATAGATAATTCTAAAGAAATCAAATAGTCCGGGGACTTTATTTTGTCAGCCGGGGGAGTTGTTAAGATCGATGACCGTTGTTCGACCGCGTTCGCCGCAGTTTCAGCGCAGGCGGATGGCCGTCTTTTGGCTCAGGTTGCTAAATAAATTCTAACTGGTTGACAGGGCAGCCTGCATCCCATATCCCGCCACGTCTTCGGCGGGACGATCGACTCCCGGCTCCAGACTCCCGACTCCACCCACCCTCAAAGCAGTTCCTCAAACTGTCCCGTTTGCCGGTTTTTTCGCACATTGTTCCAGTTGAAATATCTCCCGTTCATGGCAACATATACGCCGGGCGGAAGTGCCTGCGCAAAGGCCAGGGCGTTCCCGAGGTTAAAGAATCCATCCGAACTGCCAAACTTATAGGGAATCATGGCGCCGGTAAGCACAATGGTCTTTTCTTTGACCTTTTCCGCGAGCACGGCCGCCGTTACCGCCATCGTATCCGTTCCATGGGTTATAACGATCTTGTCTTCCGGAGCTGAATTACATTGGCTGGCAATCAGCGCCCGGTCTTCCGCCGTCATTTCCAGGCTGTCGATCATCATCAGGGTCCTGACGGTTACATCGAGCGAACTCCGGCTCCTGGCCAGCATTTCAGGGATATGCGTTTCCTTGAAAAAAAGTTCGCCCTTCAGTTCATTGTATTCTTTGTCGAATGTGCCGCCGGTTACAAATATTCGGATAGCCATAAAGGGGATTTGGGGATCAAAGGTATGGAACCAGGGGAATTCGCAATGACAGGAGGGTTCGATGCATCAAGGGTTTAATTTTGGAGAATAAGAAATAAATGTCCGCTGCCTGTCCAATAACCGGCAGGTCGTTTGTTATCGTATTGTTGGTATACTATTCAATCACAAAAAACATAAGGAAATGGAAGAATTTATGCTGATCTTCAGGCACCCGGATGGAAATAAAGTAGCATCACCAGAGCAGATCCAGGCATGGATGAAACAAACGATGGACTGGATAGGAGGCATCGCGGCTCAGAACAAATTTGTCGGGAGCAACGGTCTGTTGTTCGACGACAGCCGGGTGGTACACCACAATAATATCGTCACCAATGGTCCATTCGGGGAAATCAAGGAAACCATCGGAGGTTATATCGTGGTAAGGGCAGCGTCGGTCGACGAGGCCGTGGAATTTGCAAAGGGCAGCCCCGTTTTACAAGGTGAAGGCAACACGGTGGAGGTACGGAAGCTTGCCAGGAGGGACTGGGTTCATTAACAGCATTGACCCAAGCTCCCGGACCTGGTTACCGGGCGCTTTTTTGTTTTTATGGAACAACCTGTTTTGATCCAGCATTTGTTCAGAACGGAGTACAGGAAAATAGTCGCTGTGCTCTGCCGGCGTTTTGGATTTGCGCAAATGGAGCTGGCGGAAGACATTGCCAGCGAAACCTTCCTGGTGGCCGCTCAAACCTGGGGATATGGCAGCCTGCCGGAGAACCCGGTTGCCTGGCTTTATCACGTGGCGGGCAACAAGGCAAAAAATCAGCTGAAAAGAAATGCCCTGTTCCAGGAGAAAATTTCGCCGGAGATAAAAAAAAGTTCGACGGACTTCCATGAACCCGAAATAGATCTGTCTCCTCAAAACATCAACGACAGCCAGCTCCGTATGATGTTTGCCATCTGTCATCCCGCTATCCCGCCCGAATCGCAGGTGGGCCTGTCTCTTCGCATACTTTGTGGTTTTGGTATAGAAGAAATTGCCGACGCTTTCCTGACCAATAAGGAAACCATCAACAAACGGCTGTTCCGTGCCAGGGAAAAACTGAGAGAGGAAAAAATCGGTCTGGAACTTCCCGATGGGGCAGAACTGGATGACCGACTCGACCGTGTGCTGACCACCCTTTATTTACTTTTCAGCGAGGGATATTACTCGGTCAGCCAGGACCAAACCCTGCGAAAGGACCTTTGTTTTGAAGCGATGCGCTTGTGTCATATGCTGTTGGAAAATGATTTCAGCAATCAACCCAGGGTAAATGCGCTGATGGCCCTGATGTGTTTTCATGCTTCCCGGTTTGAGGCAAGGAGGGGCAGGAACGGAGAAATGATCCTCTACGACGAGCAGGACGAAAGTCTTTGGGACACCGACCTGATCAGCCGGGGCGGATATTTCATACACCAGGCTTCCACCGGTGACCAGCTTTCCAAATATCACCTCGAGGCCGCAATCGCTTTCTGGAATACTAAAAAAACCGACAGCGCCGAGAAATGGGAGAACATATTGCAGCTCTACAACCAGCTTCTTCAACTGGAATATTCCCCTGTTGCAGCGTTGAACAGGACCTATGCTTTGTCGAGGGCCAGAGGAAAAGAACATGCCATCCGTGAAGCAGAGAAACTTCGACTCCGTAACAATCATTTTTATTTTGTGCTGTTGGGAGAACTCTACGGCGGCATCGACGACCAAAAAGCCGGGGAGCATTTTGAGCAGGCGCTTTCACTGGCAAAAACGCAGACGGATAAACAGTTGATTCGAAAAAAGCTGGAAGAGTTGGAAAGAGGTGCATGTTAATGAACGCCGGAATACTCCGGGAGATATCCTGTCATTGCTCCTGCCTTAACAAAACTTTCAGTTTTCGGAGTGGCAGCCGCGATTTTTTTGTGGTATTTTCAACAGGTCTTCAAAAATGTTACTTATGACCAGCCAACAACTGCTCACGTTTCTGCTCATACAAACCATCCTGGTGTTGCTGCCTGCGCCCGGGTTGTACAAAATGTTTGCAAAGGCCGGATTGCCCGCCTGGAAGGCGCTGGTTCCGTTTTATAATACCTGGGTCATGTTAAAGGCTGCCAGGCGACCGGTCTATTTATTTTTCTGCCAGTTTGTACCAATCGCAGGCTGGTTTGTTTCCATGAGTATTTTCGTAGGCTTTGTGAAACTGTTTGGCAGGTTCAGGTTGTACCAGCACGCCCTGGCGGCATTGCTGCCGCTGTTTTATTTTACCTGGCTCGGATATGACCGGCGGGTCGTTTTTGCAGGTGTCTCCGCTGCGAAGGCCCAAAAGCGTTCGGTTTTTCGGGAATGGGTGGATGCCGCCGTTTTTGCCATCATCGCAGCTACGCTCATACGCACCTTTGTTTTTGAGGCGTTTGCCATTCCTACCGCGTCCATGGAAAAATCCATGCTGATCAACGATTACTTATTCGTAAGCAAAGTAAGCTATGGCCCGCGGCTTCCCAATACACCGCTCGCCGTTCCTTTTATTCATAACCGGATACCCTTCACCCGTATTCCTTCCTATCTGGAATGGATCAGGATCCCCTACACACGATGGTTCCCCCGTCCGATACAGCGAAACGACGTGGTGGTATTCAACCTGCCGGTGGGTGATACCCTGATCGACCGGGAAGATTTTGATTCCAAACTTCCCTACTACGACGTGATCCGGTCGGAGGGCCGCGGCAACCCGGACGAAGGCCGGAAGATCGTGCTGTCTAACCCGGATGACTACCCGATCCGTATAAGGCCGGTAGACAAACAGGAAAATTTTGTAAAACGATGCGTGGGCCTGCCGGGTGATACCCTGCAGATCCGCGACCAGGTGATTTATATCAACAGCCGGGCGGAAACACTCCCTCCTTTTTCAGAAACTTTTTATGACGTCCGTACGTTCGGGCAGCCGATCGATGACGCCGTGATGAAGGAGGAATACCAGGTGGATATCGATAACCCGGAAGAGTTTATCCCGGGATCGCAGCCCAACGAATACCATATGCTGCTCACAACGGAAGCCAGGCAACGAATGCTCGATCGCAAAGTAGCAAAATCGATCACGGCTGACATCGATAGCGTCAGGGTAGCCGGCCGTGTTTTTCCCTACGATGCCTACCATCCCTGGAGCATCGACGAATATGGGCCGATCTGGATACCCAAAAAAGGATCTTCGGTTGAGCTCACGCCTGAAAATTATGCCCTGTATGAACGGATCATCCGGACCTATGAGGGAAATACGCTGCAACAAAAGAACGGTGCCATTTATATTAATGGCCAGCAAACCAATCACTACAAATTTAAAATGGATTATTTCTGGATGATGGGAGATAACCGGCACAATTCCCTGGACGCAAGGTCCTGGGGCTTTGTTCCGGAAGATCATATTGTGGGCAAGGCCTCTTTTATATTTATGAGCTGGGAAAACGGGGTGCGCTGGAGCCGCCTGCTGAAAGGAATTAACTGAGATGTTTTGATATATTGCCACTGAGGCAATGAAGAATCATAAAGAGCCTGTGGTATATTTTCAGTGGTTCGGTGGCTATTTTCCCCAATGATCATCCTGCTTCTCAAAATAAGCAACGCTTCCACCCACCCATTCCTTATCCTGGTTATACCGCACGCCAATCATCTTCCCCTTGCTGATACGCGCGAGGTTGATGGCCAACCTGGGACGTGGATCGTCCTCCTTCCAGAGGTACATCAGGCGAATCTCTGCTTTGGCGGGTATATCAGGAGTTTTGATCACATCGGCATACCGTACTTTCCGTTGTAAGATCCAGTTTTGAGGGTCCCTGATTCCTTCCAGGTCGGCGAGGGTAACATCAATCAATACCCCCTGGCCGGCGAATGAAAAAAGCGGCTTGAGCACATAGTTCTCCAGGTCCTTCGGCGGGGCCTTGATTTCATGGAGAAAATAAGTGGCAGGAACATGGGGGTGATGGATAAACGGCAATGTGTATTTGCTGATCCGGTAAAACCAGTTGGGGTGGGGGATCCATGCCACATCCAGGTCCTGGCGGATGTCCACGAACTTACCAAGTGAATCTTTTTGCGCATACAGATCGTCAAAAATAACCCGGTTGTAGATACGCCGCACGGGGGTTTTTTTGCCCGACTTTTCGTTGATGTAATACAACTTTCTGCCTTCCTGGATAAGTTCGGTTATGCATACAGGTTGTATCCCCAGATAATCCTGCGTACAGTAAAAATCAATGCGTGTTTTTTGTTCGTGGGGCTTGATCTCCAGCAGGATGACTTCTTCGGGGGGAGCGTTGCCGAGAATTACTTCCCGCAGGTCGCGCAGGTAGGAGGCGCGGTCGTAACCGGCCAGGTACTGGCTATAGTTGTCGGGAATGTCAAAATGTTTACGCAGGAGGTCCGGGTAATATACCTGGAAGGCGAAGAGCGTCGGGAAGCCCTGCATTTCGATGAGTTGTGGTTCCAGTTCACCAGCTGTATTCGTGCACACGCCAAAATCAAAGGCGATGCAATGAGCATGATTGTTTTCTCCCGGCACGGCGTCGGAAGGAGGAATGGCCCGGTCCGTCATTTGCCGGAAGCGCGGATCCGTAATCAGGTCGATGATGGCCTCGCAGGTCTGGATCATTTTTTCCCCGAACCACTTCGGCACAAAAACGGGGGTTTCGGCTATCCGGAATTCGATGGCGCCGGGATGAGGACGGTCCAGGTCGTGCAGGAAGGCTTCATAGTGTTGTTTGGTAAAGGCGGCGTTGAAAGCATCGCGGAGGGCAGGTACCATGACGGCAGTTTATAAAAGGAAGATACGAATTATTGAGCCACGGGAAATGAGAGGCGCTGCCTGCAGACCTCGGTGAGGAGCGCGGGTCAGCCGTCAACGGGTTCACCCGCATCCTGGAACTGGGCAATGGCTTTTTTCAGAAAATTAGGGATCACATGCTCCTGGGTCCACATGATCTTGTCGGGATCATTAAGCTGTTCAATCATGGTGCTCCATTTCTGCGCTCCATGTTCGGCGATCACCGTCTCTTTCTTGTCTTCCCGTTGCAGGTACATGCTCATTCCCACGGCGTCTGCTTCGGGATGAAACTGCGTGCCGATCATATAGGAATTAAAGCGGATGGCCATAACGGCCCGCTCAAGCGGAACATGCGGTCGTTCCTTTTCGATGGCGAGGACATGGGCGCCGATTTTCCGCAATCGCGCCTTGTCAGGCTGGATCACCTGGTAGTCGCGGCTGTCGACCGCATAGAATGGATCTTTTAGTCCTGAAAAAACCGGTTCCTTTTTTCCCTCCGTCAGCATGTGTATGGGGAATACCCCAAAAGCGGTGGACTTTCGTTTGGTTACCTGCGCAATGGCATAGTGACGGCAAGCGAGCTGGAAGGAATGACAGATACAGAATACATGTTTTTTGAAGTGATGTTCCTTCGCGGCGTTGTAGCGTTCTACCTGTTCCATCCAACCGAAATATTTTTTTTCCCATTCGCAGTTTTCGCTGTCGAGCGGGCTCCCGGGTCCTCCGGTGGAGATAAAGAGGTCAAAAGAAAGATCGGGGACCTGCTGTTCGATCCGCACTTCAAATTCTTCCCATTCGAGGTCAAGCTGCTGTTCTTCTGCAAAATGCAGCAGGATTTCTCTCAAACAGCGCATCCCCTGGTTGGGTTGTCCTTCATAAAGATCGAGTACGGCAACACGAATTTTCCGCCTTATATACATGCCTGCAAACATAGGAATTTTTTGATGGAACGGATCTCCGCGACCAGGCGGGATGGGGAAATGTCGTTTCAAGGTGGAGTGTGGAGTCGGGAGTCCGGAGTCGGTGGTCCCGCCTACTCCGCCTGAGGCGGATTCGGGATACGAGACCAGGGCAGATTGGTATCTACCTGGATGAACCGGGGTCTGTCAACTGTGATCCGCCAACTGTCCACTACTCACGAGTTCCAGTCAATCACCTGAAAAAAATTCTCTTTGAAACTATCCCCGATGGGGATGATTTTTTTGCCCACGTAAATTTCGTTGCGCGCGATGGAATCGATATGACTCAGTGATACTATAAAAGAGCGATGTACCCGAATAAATTCATCACCGGGCAATTTGTGGTAAAAAGACTTCAGGTTATTCAGCGTGAGGATGGGGTCTGACTTGCCCTTGACATATACCTGCGTGTAGTCTTTCATACCCTCGCAGAAAAGAATGTCCTCAAACCTGACCTTTATGATGCGGTACTCGGATTTGATAAAGATAAATCTCCGGCTCTTTGCCTGTTGCACATGGACGGGAGTGTTCAGAAATTCCCTGATCCTGCCGACCGTCGACAAAAAACGCTCAAACGAGAGGGGTTTGTTGAGAAAGCTGAAGACATCGGCATCGGTTTCTTTTTTCTCCTGCTCCTGTTTGCTCGCAATACAGATGATCACCGGATAATGACCGGCCTCCTTCAGCAAACGGATCACCCGGCTGTCGAGCAGTTTGATGTCCCAGAAAACAACATCGATTTTATGGAGCAGGGACTGTTCATACACTTCGCTGGCTGCCTCGCAACGCCCGGTAAAATTCAGCCTGGGGGTTTTACCGATATATTCCCGCAACACGTTGCTGTGTTTGCTGCTGCCGTTCTCAACAATGATACAATTCAAAATAACCATGCGAAAAATTTACGGTGGCGGCAGGACCCGTTAAGAATCCGGCCTGGGCTATCATCGAACAAAAATAACCGAAAGAAGAAAACACTGACACCGGCATAGCATGCAGTGCCCGGCTGCGCTAGTTAAATTTCCTGCCCTTGGTATACCATATATCCCGGTAGGAGAGGACGAAGGTAAGGCTGGTGTATCGTTCCTGGATGAGTTGGTTGTCCGGGGTGCCCCTGACACCATACTGCAGAACGAAGGAATACCCGAGCGCGCTTCGCTTGGCGTTGATCCCGATCCCGGCTGTTACACCCATGTCATTGATCTGCTGCCCATATACATTCAGGTAGGTATTCTTGTAATACAGACCGGCCTGTAAATACATGGTTTCGTATATGAGGTTATAAGCCGTCTTATGTTTGGAGTATTCGAAACCGACCGACATATACCGGCTGTCGCGCAACGCATAATTGAACCCGGAATAATTCAGCGCGGACCAGTTTTGATATTTATAATCGGCCAGGAAAGTATACTTATGGTTTTTTGACAGGGCAATCCCCGCACCTACTGAGAGGGGTAATTTATACAGGTATTCGTTCACGATAGGAGTAGTGAGCTCTACGGAGTCTGCACCACGTACGGTAACCACATTCTGTGCCTGCAGGTAAGTTTTTGGCATAAATGTGGCGCCGATGGAGAGGTCCCATTTTTTTGTGATGCTGGTATAGTACTGCACGCCAAAGTCGACCGCAAAATTGTTCAGGGAGGTGTTGTTAAGCGTGGACACCAATTCATTCTGGTTAGCATCCTGGAGGATCACTTTTTGTTGAACCGAGCCAAACAGGTAAGCAAAATCAACGCCCAGGGAAAGGTGGTGGAAAAACTCATAGGAGTTTGCCCAATATACTTTGTTGAGGCCTCCAAAGCCTTCATAGTAAGCATTGCTGGTTTCTCCATTGGTCCCGAGGATGGGTTGGGGATTGTTGAATTGATAACTTTGGGAGCTATAAGGGACCAGTCCTACGCTTGTACCCCAGTACTTGGTGGGTTTTATCCCAAAAATTATTTTTCTGAAGGTAATGTCCGACGATTTGTTCGAGCCCGGGTTAACGCTGGGTCCGTAATAAGTGACCAGCATTCCTCTTACGGCGGTTTCACCACCAAAGAACTGATTATCCTGCGCGCTAAAAGAAGCCGGGTTATTGCCGATCAGGAAACGGTTGGACCTGAAAGCGATCCCGGTATTGGCCATTCCCGAGGTTCTGTTGAAATAACTGTCTTCGATGTCCCCGATCCCCAGTGCCGAATAAGGAGAGTTATTGGTCTGCGCAACAATTTCCAGCGACGAAACGGACAGGACTAATATGAGTGCCAGTATTTTCATTGAGGAATGATTACCTGTTGAATGTTCAAATGGATTGCAGTTAGTGAACCAGTGAAATATAATACAATTTCAAAGTTATGGTGTACAGCTTATTATTTCTGTCGTTGAATACAGCCCGGTTCATGGTTGTTGAACCGGCCGGTGAAGGCAGGTTAACCATGATCCCGTTTTGTGTATATAATCCTGTAGCCATCAGGCCTTTCATATACGTGGTGATATCATAGGAGTAGGAGGTGTTTTGCCCAAAAGTATAATCCAGCACCAGGTTCCCGGTAGAAGAAGTACCGTTTGTAACGACCCCGCCTCCCAGTCTGTTGTTCATATCTGTTTGTGAAAGGACGAGTTGTGGCGGGAGCGCATTGGTGGGTGAATAACTTCCGGGGACGGGTTTCAGGATCAGTTCGGCTTTGAGAACTCCCAGGTAATCGGGCAAATTGATCAGACCCGCCATGTTGGGGAACATGAGCTTAAGTTGAATCCCGGTGGCCGATTGCACGTAACCGGCATTGCCAAGCGCGGAGGAGGGGGCCTCGGCATATATCAGTGGATTGGGCCGGCTGTTTTGTGCGTTGACCAGCGCCTGGAGGGGAGTACCACTCCGGTCGATGCTGATCTGGTTAAACTGGTGTGCACGGTTGTTATAAGGGAAATCGATGAATTTATAATTATTGATGGCACCGGGTTCATGATAATGCAATCGCATGGTTACAGTATCCCTGAACCCATAAACAACGCCCTTGCTGCCGTTGTCTGTAGACAGTACAAATCCCCGTAAATAATTGAGAAAAGTATTGAGGGTGGCGGTGGTATCCGAACGTCGCTGGATCATGCCCATAAGCGCCAGTCCGAGGCTGTCCGGCAACCTGATCTTAACGGTATCAAAAACACTCAGTGAAGTCTGTGCGGCAGTCGGCAGTATGGTAACGGTCCTGGAGCCCAGTGGCGTCGGGTTGTACGGAATCGATGAGTTGTTGTAAAAAGTGTATTGAAGTAAGGGCAGTGAGATGACGGTATCCAGCTGATAAATGGAATAGGTTTGTGGGAGGGTAGTGTCCCCATAAAAACTCTTGTTGATCCGCATGATAAAATCGAGCGAATCAAAACTCGCCTGGAAGCTGATGGTAGGATTTCCGGGAGTACCCACCTGGAGGTAGGATTTTGAATTGATATATCCAAAATACGGGTCCTGGTAGTTGCCAATCATCAGGGTACCAGTCCCGGTAGTAGGGAAGGAGTCCACCAGCACACTCGACAGCGCCACGTTGAAGGTATCGATCACGATGATGTTTGTATTCGCCGTATTCAAAAAGGTTGTTCCGAATGCGATGGTTGGTTTTTGACAACCGGCCAGAGAAAGTATCGCCAGCACCGAACCCAATAAAATACCACCCTGTTTCTTCAGTCTAATTTTCTTTAGCATGCTGATCATCTGGCTTGTTTCAAGATTGTTGTAAGCGCCTGGAGTTGCCCTGCGAAATTAAAACGTGCAATAATAAGGGGCTCAACTGTTACTATTTTGTTAGTATGTATTAACGGCAGTTATAAAACGACAAATGTACAGTTTTTATAGATTAATTTAATCCCTGTTAACAAGCCTTTTTCAAAGCCATGAATCCTGTAAATACTTAGCGTTCTGCTTTTTTTGCGGCAAAAATAAGCGACCGGCCGCGAACACAAAGGGGAGTTTCTAAAAAAACTCAGCGGGCTTGTATTTTATCTATTATATTTGCGCCTTCGTAGATAAATACCCTTTGTACATACATTTTAACGATTTTGCTAAAATCCCTTCGAATACATTAGCGCAAAATATCAAAAAAAATATGAGTCGTTTTCACATTTCATTGTTGTCGATAGCGTTATTG
>DATJYH010000035.1:0-6526 GCA_035499675.1 Puia sp. | reverse complement strand
AAGATTGCCTGAAAATGAAATATTACCCAGGAGGGAGACGGTTCCACTGGCGTTGATGGTAACAATGGGCAAAAGGCATTGGTTACCCGTTATCGCAGACCCGTCGATATTTTGAGCACCGGTGCCATTGATATTGATGGTGGCAGAACCACCGCCTGCGGCCCCGGTATTGGTGAGGATAAGATTCCCGGCTACATTGATGGTCCCCGTGTTCAAGGTAATATTGGCGCTGCCTGCAATCGTCATGTCAGCCACACAGGTGATGGTGGTTCCCGCTGCAATGGTGGCCGTCAGGTTGGTATTAGCGATAAAGGAGATACTGTTGAGCGTTACACTTCCCGTAATGGTGTACGGACTGGTACCGGCCCGCGTAAAACAAAAATTTGACGTGCCTGCGCTGATGGTACCGGCGGCATAGGTGAAGTTGTTGGCGATCGAAGGGAAATTACTAAGCGTTAATGTCCCGGCTGTTTTGTTAATTGTGAGCTGGGGCAATGCGCCATCGCCGGCGGCAGGCCCGCCCACAAAGTTCTGGTTCACTGTTCCGGAAATATTTACCATGCCTGTTCCACCGCCCCCGGTGGCTGAATTGCTGACCACGATATCGCCATTGGCATTGATGGTCCCGGTGTTGATGGTAAGAGCGCCGGTTCCGCTGATGGTAAAAGTATTCGCCACCGTGATGGCGGTTGCCGTGATGTTAATGGTAAAACCCTGTCCCACTATTTCCAGGTTATAAAAGGTCGGCCCGTTGCCTGAAAAAGTGATCCCGGCCGCGCAGTTGTATCGCACCGATCCGTTGTTGTGATTAAAGGTTCCGCCTGTAAAGGCGGTGTTATTTTGAAACTCCAGGGTCGCGCTGGTGGAAGTAAAGATAGCTGCACCCGAAAGCGTGAAGGCTCCTGCAAAGGTTATATTGGCAGATCCGCCTGTAAAAGTTCCACCTCCAAAACTCGTGGTACCGGTAACAGAAATGGTATTGGCGCCCTGGCTGATGGTGCCGCTGTAAGCCGCGGCTACAGTAATTCGGCCAACAGCCACCGCCACATCGATGGTACAATTTCCCAGGCCATTTCCGTCGAACGTAACGATATCACCGGCGATGGGGACACTAAAACCACCGGCTCCTCCGGTTGCATTTGACCAGTTTGCAGTATTGTTCCAATTGGAAGGTCCTGCAGCTATCCAGAATCGGTTGGCGCCAAAAGAAAGATTTGCGACACTCAGCAGGGCACAGGTAAAAAGCACAGGTAGAGTTAGCCTCATGGGATATTATTGGTTTTTCATGGAAATAGAGAAACGTCGGGCTTAAATAGGGCGGGCTGATTTTCGCAGATAAGGGTAAATATCTAATAACTGCTATAGATGTTTTTTATTGCCCTATCGGCGAATACGCGTAGCCCATTTTTTGTTGAAGAAGGGCCAATGATCGTACCAATGAAGTATCTGCCTGGAAATGAAGGCGGAAAATCCTGAGAACCATTGTGGGAAAATTCATTTGGGGAAAGGGGTTCCCAAAATGAATCCAGGCCGGTCACCGGATCGGTGAAAGGACCGGCAAATGTTTGCGAAATCGCCGCCTTTAGGATTTTTTAAGCGCAGGACGGAATGAATACCAGATCTCCTGATCGGCCGGGGGAGTGTTGTTCGCCGGGTGATAGCCACGTTGACCGCCACCACCTCCCATACCACCCATATGCATGCCGTGCATACCGCCCCCGCCATAAGAGGGCCTGTAACCGGATGCGTTCCGGTTTGTTTGAGCGGACCTGACAATACCGATCGCAATACCCACGCTGAAATTTTTTCCTGCTGTGGTGGTCGTCAGATCGCTTCCAAAAATATCCTTCACCGGAACCATGGCCTCATACACCAGGCTGCTGTCCCTGTTAAGCTGTATGCCCAGGCGGATATTGGAACTTGAGTCGTTGATGCCGAATTGCCCGTTCTCAATATGGCTGAACCCGGTTGTGTTGTAGTAGTTGGACTCGAGCAGGTATTGATTTTTTTCGATCACCGGGTCCGTATTTCGGATCGGATCGCCATTGTTGTGGCCATTGCCGGTAGCCGTCACTTTCCGAATGGGGAACACCAGACTTTTTTCCTTGTTTTTTTCTCCCCTGGGATCAAAATACAACGTCATACCGGCCTTGAGTATGCGCTGTTGCGTGGCGTCGTCTTTTGTGTACACGCAGACATAGATATTCTTCTTATCGTTGGTGACGGCATATTGCATGGTGTAATCGTCATTGGTGAATTTCAGCGGCAGGGTCCAGTCGCTGATATTGCCATCGGCAGTGACCTGGGTGTCCTGGTAATGACCTACGGGTGCCATGGAATGGGAACAACCGTAGAACATCAGCAGGGGGATCATGATCATCGGAAGGCGGGGCATGCATATAGTTTTCATAATCGAGCTTTGCACGCCAAAATAGTAATGCACTGTTCAAACAAAATGCTAAAATAGGTGAACTGATTTCCGGAATAGGTGAAGAGGTTCCTGGACAGCAGCCACGTTAATCCCATGTTATTGCAGGTATCTTAATTTGGGTATTGCTTATAAACATGGTAGAAATAATTCCTGCATGTGTACTAAAAAACCCTCCATAACAGGAGGGTCTTGAACTTTTTCTGCATGCTGATCTTTTAATTCACCATCGCTTCCTCAGCATAACTGCTCACGGGTTCACAGGTACACACCAGGTTGCGGTCGCCATAGGTATTGTTTACCCTGCCCACGGAAGGCCAGAATTTATTTTCCTGGACATAAGGCAGCGGGAAGGCCCCCTGTTGTCGGCTATAGGCATGATTCCATTCGTCGGCGCAAATATGCATCTGTGTGTGCGGAGCATTTTTCAGCGGGTTGTCGGTTTTATCGGCTTTTCCTTCTGCCACGGCACTGATCTCATGAAAGATGCTGATCATGGCTTCACAGAACCGATCCAGTTCTGCCTTGCTCTCGCTTTCGGTGGGTTCCACCATAATGGTTCCGGGCACAGGGAAGCTCAGCGTCGGTGCATGAAATCCATAATCCATCAGTCGTTTGGCCACATCTTCGGCTTCAATGCTTGCGGTATTTTTAAAAGGCCGCAGGTCTACAATGAACTCATGCGCACAGGTCCCATTTGTTCCCGTGTATAAAATCTTATAATACTTTTCCAGTTTTGCCCGCATGTAGTTGGCATTGAGGATAGCATATTTGGTAGCCTGCGTCATTCCCTCGCTGCCCAACATCCGGATATAAGCATAACTAATCAGCAGGATGCTTGCGGAGCCGTAGGGCGATGCACTGACTGCGCCCTCATGCGCAAACCCTGTATCCGGGATATTGGCAAAGGCCACATGTCCGGGCAGATAGGGTTCCAGCTTTTCATTCACACAAATCGGACCCATGCCGGGCCCGCCTCCGCCATGTGGTATGGCAAATGTTTTGTGCAGGTTCAAGTGGCATACATCAGCACCGATATAACCCGGACTGGTGAGGCCCACCTGCGCGTTCATGTTGGCGCCATCCATGTACACGAGCCCTCCATGGTCGTGGATCACCTGGCAAATTTCCCGGATGGATTCTTCAAAAACGCCATGCGTAGAGGGATAGGTAACCATCAGTCCGGCCAGTGTATCGCGGTATTGTTCCGCCTTTGCGATCAAATCACCCACATCAATATGTCCCTCTTCATCACTCTTCACCACCACTACTTTCATACCGGCCATCACCGCGCTGGCAGGGTTGGTGCCATGTGCAGAAATGGGGATCAGCATCACATCACGATGCCCCTGTTTTTTATCCTGGTGATAGCCTTTGATGGCCAGCAGACCCGCGAACTCGCCCTGCGCACCACTGTTGGGTTGCAGGGAGGTGGCGGCAAAACCGGTGATCTTGCTCAGCCATTCCTCCAGTTCGGTAACTATTTGCCGGTAGCCCAGCCACTGATCGGCCGGCGCAAAAGGATGGAGCCTGCTGAATGATGGCCAGCTCACCGGGATCAGTTCCGTGGCGGCATTGAGTTTCATGGTACAGGATCCCAGTGAAATCATGGAAGTGTTCAGGGAAAGGTCCCTGTTCTCCAGCGATTTCATATAGCGCATCATTTCAGTTTCGCTGTGATGGGTATTGAAGACGGGATGGGTCAGGTAGCCGGAGGTGCGGGAAAGGGTGGAAGGGATATTGTCCAGCTGGTCGTCAAAATCAAAAGTAGCTGACACCTGGTCCACACCCTCCGCCTCTGCAAATACCGACAGGATATCGATGACATCCCGTTGTGAAGTAGTTTCATCAACAGAGATGCCTATGTGCTGCTGATCAAAATAATGAAAATTGATCTGCCTGGCCTCTGCCAGTGTACGGATTTTTCCTGCGTCGGTTACTTTTATTTTTAGCGTATCAAAAAAATAATCGTTGAGATGGGTATAACCCAGCCCTTCCAGTTCGTAGGCCAGTGTTCTTGCCAACACACTTACCCGTTCTGCTATTTTCTTCAAACCGGCTGGCCCGTGATACACCGCGTACATGGCCGCGATATTGGCTAAAAGCGCCTGTGCCGTGCAGATATTGGAAGTGGCTTTCTCTCTCTTGATATGTTGTTCCCGGGTCTGTAAGGCCATCCGAAGGGCCCTGTTGCCGTGCGCATCCACGCTCACACCAATGATGCGACCGGGCATGGCGCGTTTGAATTCATCTTTCGTGGCAAAAAAAGCTGCATGCGGACCGCCAAATCCCAGGGGCACGCCCAGGCGTTGGGAATTGCCGATGGCCACATCGGCTCCCAGTTCGCCCGGGGCGGTGAGCAGCGTCAGTGCCAGCAGGTCGGTGGCCATGGCCACAAAACCACCCGCTTCATGCACCCGGTTGATAAAGGAGCGATGGTCGTGAATATTTCCGTTGCTGTCGGGGTATTGCAGCAAGGCGCCAAAATAGGCGGCATCGGGTTTTACCTTTTTAAAATCTCCAAATACCAGTTCAATTCCCGCGGGTACAGCACGGGTTTTCAGCAGGTCTTTTGTTTGCGGAAACACGGCATCATCCACAAAAAACTTGGGAACGGCAATATGTTCATGATCCCTGTTTTTGTGATTAAAGAACATGGTCATGGCCTCAGCGGCGGCAGTACCTTCATCCAGCAGGGAGGCGTTGGCAAGGGGAAGCGCAGTGAGATCGCTTACCATGGTCTGAAAATTCAGGAGGCTCTCCAGCCGGCCCTGTGCGATCTCAGCCTGGTAAGGCGTATACTGCGTGTACCATCCCGGGTTTTCGAACAGGTTGCGAAGGATCACGCTGGGCGTGATGGTATCGTAATATCCCTGCCCGATATAGGATTTGAAGACCTTGTTTTTGGCGGCCACCTGCTGGAGTTCTGCCAGGTATTCAAATTCACTGATCGGCTGAGTTACCTGCAGCGGTTGCCGGCTGCGGATGGAAGCGGGTATCGTTTTGTCGATCAGCTCATCCAGGGAATGCACCCCGATGACCTTAAGCATCTGCCTGGTTTCCTGTTCATTGGGACCGATATGACGGCTTGTAAACTCATTGGCCTGTTGTTCAAATAAATTCATAAACCTGCTGGAATAATCTTTAAAAAAGTGCTGCAAAGTTAGGGTGAAAGCAGCAGATTAGGATGGGGCTGTTAGCAAGATGCCCCCCGCCCGTGGAAAAGATCCCTGGGAGTTGCAGGTCGCATTTCTCCGGACCGATGGTATTGCCGGCTAATTTAATCGTGGTCTTTGTGCTCGGAAAGTAAGGACCAACGTAACAGTGGTGAAACCGGTTATTTGTCCTGCGTTTATCAGGCTTTGATCCGCATTGATGTATTAAATTGGCAACTGAAGATGCTACTTAACCCTTCCTCCAGCCCGTCTTGTCGTTTGTGACATTATTGACACATCCTCTAGATAGTATTAAATAGGGCCGATGATTTATATAAATTCGAGCCGGGACAACCTGCCTGATCTTTTTAATGAGGTCATGGAAGTAGGACAAGTCGACCAGAAATATTTTAGGAATAATGGACTAAAGGTCTTTCTGTGCAAAGGGGCTAAAACAGATATTCAGTTGAAGTACCGGAACATGGCAACGAAAGAGAAGGCTATCTACCTTGCAACTTCGAAGGGCAGTCGCTAATGGGTTTGAAGATCATATTCCCCTGATCCAATCAGCATACAGTCTTTCCTCCCTGGCGGAAGACTTTGGTAAACGATCGATACTTACTGATATTGTCTCCCGGGTGGTCAGGTAAACCTTTATTCGATTTATTTTATCTCCTCTTTTTATTTCAACATTGACCGTATCCCCGGCTTTAAATTTATCACACATGGAATAAAAATCGATAAGGCTATTGACCGCGCTGTCATGCATTTTCATGAGCACATCTCCCGTATGTAACCCGGCTTTTCCCCAACAGCCTTTCGGATCGGTGATCCCTAATTGGATATTGGAACTTACAGGGTCTTTCCAGGCATATACGCTGATGTCCGGGGCCGGTTTTTTATCATCTTCCAATAATAGTTTTTTTGTGGTGCGCATCTTTAG
>DATJYH010000034.1:0-2188 GCA_035499675.1 Puia sp. | reverse complement strand
GTAGTGATTTACATAAATGGCTTCAGTTAGGTTGATAGAGTCGGGCAATTGTTTCACCACGGGGTTCCATCCGGTTCCCAGCTGGTAGACGGATTCCATGTGGTACGACTGCCCGTCGAAAGAAACATCATAAAAGAAAAGTGCCAGCAGGATCGAAAAAAAAATAACCGCTGCAATCACCGCGCCACTCCTAAAAAAAAACGGCAGCCGGTCCGATGGGTCAAAGGCCCGGGCAGCCCGGAAATTGACAAAAAGTGCAATGACCAGCGCCAGCGGGAATTGCCAGGAAGAGATAGTATGCCCGGTCAAAAAAGAAAGCGTGCCCAGCAACAAGGCGAAACAAAGAATATTCAATAGCCCGAAAGCAATCAAAAAACAAAACAACGATTTCCTGACATGTGGTTGCATAATGTTTCGGGGTATATACCTGCCGGTATAATTTGTCAGAAAAATATAAAAAATAACACAGAAAAGGGATTAAATTATACCGGCCCCGGTTCAAAGCTTTTTCCACATCAGCCAGTCGGTCTGCGGATCATTTCCCAACACAAAAATATGCTCGCCAAATCTTTCAAAGCCCCATTTCCGGTAAAATGAAATGGCTTTAAGATTATGCTCCCATACCCCAAGCCAGATGATTTCCTTTTTCATGTTGCGTGCCGTATCCAGGCAATGCTGCATCAACGCCTGCCCAACCCCTTTGCCAATCGCTTCTTTTATTACATAGATCCGGGCGATTTCGATGGCATCAGCACCCTCTAGCGCAGGCGGGTTAGGAGCCAGCCGCATCTTGACATAGCCGAGCACCTCCCTGTCCATACAGGCCAGGAAAAAAAAGTTTGAGGGCTCCCCGATCTCACTCATCAATACCTCTCGTCCAAAAGGTCCGTTCATAAACAACGCCATATTTTCCGGGCTGTTCTGTTCCGCAAAAGAATCATAAAAAGTCTGCCGGCTGATGTCTGCAATGGGCCCGGCATCCGATGGCCCTGCCGGCCTGATGTATAATGAGGTCTGGGTCATGATTGAAATTGCCGACAATTTACACTGTTCGTGCGATTTGCGCGTTCGCAGGCAGGAGCCTCCTGCTCCTTGTAATCAATACTCCTGCAAACCTCCGTCTGCCCAAAAAATATTTTTTAATTTGGTTTTTACAGCTAACTTTGTCCATCACATTAGTAGACTTTATTATATCAATATGTCCACGCACGTCTCTATCCACCACCGTTTCTCCTGTTGTTGTACAGCCTGTTGTTGTTGCTGTTGACATCATGTCTGCTAAAATTTTCCATCACCTGCATATTTTCTAAAAACCAGGCCCTCCTCCATGGATCACCAACCTTCAAAACAAATCAGCACTTTATCCCACCAATTAAGTGGACTATCGATAAAGGAGGCCTTGCTGGAACTGACCGGGCGTTATCCTGGTAAGACTTGTTTCTCCACCAGTTTCAGCATCGAAGACCAGGTGATCACGGATGCTATTTTATCGAACAATATCCCTGTTTCCATTTTTACGCTCGATACCGGGCGTCTTTTTGCAGAAACGTATTCGGTATGGTCCGGCACCAACGAACGATATGCTACAAGGATACATGCGTTTTACCCCGACCGGTCGCTGCTGGAAGATTTCGTGAATAAAAAAGGTCCGAACGCATTTTATGAGTCGGTTGAAAACAGGAAGGAATGCTGTCACATCCGTAAGGTGGAGCCGTTGAAACGTGCGCTGGCCGGACGGGCGGTTTGGATCACCGGACTCCGGGCAGAACACTCTCCCGAAAGAAAAAACCTGCAAAACCTGGAGTGGGATGAAGCCAACCAGGTCATTAAATACAACCCACTGTTGCACTGGAGCACTGCGGCCGTAAGAGAATATATCGACCTGCACCAGGTGCCTTATAATACTTTACATGATAAGGGTTTTGTCAGCATCGGCTGCGCGCCCTGCACCCGCGCCATCAGGCCAGGTGAGGATTTCAGGGCAGGAAGATGGTGGTGGGAAGATAACAGCAAGAAAGAATGCGGACTGCATGTGAGTCGGGAGTCGGAAGTCGGGAGTAGATAGTCCCGCCTATTCCGCCTGAGGCGGATTCTGCGGGAGCAGCGGGATATGTGGTGCGAGATGCGGGTAGCATCTGAGAACTGTTGAAAATTATCTGGAAAGGTGAATCTGAAGACGGCCATCCGC
>DATJYH010000033.1:0-3767 GCA_035499675.1 Puia sp. | reverse complement strand
AGTCGGGAGTAGGCACGCCGTTGTTTGCATTTTCTTCCTGGAACAACGTATTGAAGAGGTTTGCATCCGCCATCTTGATCTTATCTACCAGCTTCTTTTGTCCATAACTGGTATTGAAATTGATGATGGTTTGCCCGGCCTTGGCCTTTTTGGTGGTGATGGCGATGACACCCGTACCACCCTTTACCCCGAAAATGGCCAGCGAGGAAGGATCCTTGAGGACTTCCATGGATTCAATATCATTCGGGTTGATGTAGTCGATGTTGTCCTGGAAAATACCGTCCACGACGTACAGCGGGTGGACCTGGCCGATACTAACTGTACCGCGTATGCGTACATCAGGTTGTTGCCCCGGGGTGCCGTTGTTCACGACGTACAAACCGGCCACTTTGCTCTGTAACGAGGAAACGGGGTTGGTGTTGGGTTTGTCGGCTACTTCCTTGCCGTCTATTTTTACAATCGATCCTGTCAGGTCGCGTTTGCTGGCCTGCCCATACCCGATCACGACTACTTCATCCATCACTTTATTGGAAGTAGCGAGTTTGATGGCGATCACCGAACGGCTGTCGATGGCTACCTGTATGGTCTGGTAACCGATATCAGAAATGATCAGTGTGCCCTTTTCCGGTGCGGTGATGACGAAATTCCCATTGTTGTCGGTAGCAGTACCCACTGAACTGCCTTTTACACTCACGGTTGCTCCTGCCAGGGGCAAGCCGTTTTCATCGGTGACCCGGCCCGTGATCTTGATGTCCTGGAAGGCCAGCACGGACGACAGCACCACGATCAGGTTATTATCAAGTTGTTTATAGGTAAGCGATGTGCCTTCAAACATTTTTTTGAGAATGTCGCTGATCTCGGCATTGCTCATGTCCAGACTGACCCTCCTCCCAATATCACTCAGGCGACTGTTGTAGAGAAAACGATAGGTTCCCTGTTTCTCAATCGCATTCAGAGCTTTTGATATTTCTAACTGGTGTACGGTAAGCGTGACCCTGCTTTGCCCATTGACATTCGCCGATACTTGCAGCACAGCCACGGTTACCAGCAGAAAGGTTAGTTTCATAATCAAAAGAGCTTTTTTTACGGCATGGGGCTGCGACTCCCCAATCGTTAGATTTTTTTTCATACTTTTAAACTTGTGGGTTATTAAAAAAGCGGAACTGGAATTGCTCCCTGGCATAACCATGTTCCCGGTAACCTGAACGGGGAATGCTCCAACATTTCCCGTTTCTTTTTATGTGCTGTTAATCATAATGATTTTAAATTTTACTCATAAATAGTTATTTGGTTATCAACGATCTTGTATTGAAAAGGCGTGGTGGGTGCTGTTTCCTTTAACGCATCAAGGGCCTGGTGAACAGTCTCTTTCTGGAAGCTTCCGGTGAAACGGAGCTTTTCGAGACCAGGCTGATCGAAGTGCATACTGATTCCATACCAGCGCTCCATCTGGCGGGCCAGGTCGCCAAATTCCTCATCCTGGAAAATGAGTCGCCCCTCCATCCAGGAAGTTTCAATGACAGCGCCGGTCTTTGCTTCGTAGGTAGGCCGGGAGATGGATACCAGCGGTTCTTCTTTGGAGGAGAGGTGGTGGTCAGCGTTGGTTCGGTGCTCCAGGGTGCTGTCATCATTGGCCACCACAATTTTTTCATTGGGTTTCAGGATGATCTTTTCATTCGGCCGGTCGTGGATGGAAACCTCAATGCTTCCACGAAACAGGCTGGCTTCGCTGGTTTTATCGTTGGGGTAGGATTTGACACTGAAGCGGGTTCCCAATACTTTGATGTCCATTTTGGCGGTGTGGATGATAAAGGGTTTTTCGGCATTGTGTACCACATCAAAAAATGCCTCACCGGTAAGTACCACTTCGCGGAGATTATCCCCAAAATTTCTCTCGTAGGTGATTTTACTGCCCGCATTCATCCAAACCTGGGTCCCATCTGGCAAAAACAGGGTCCTTTTGGAGCCGTTTCTGGTGGAGATCTCGTTCTGAACATTTGCCGGCCCTGAATGGACTGCGATCATTTGAGCGGCGGGTTGTTGAGTCCTGTTATATAAATAGACCCCACCGGCAAGCAGCAATACCGACAGGCCGGCCCAAACCAGCCATGATTTTCTTTTAGTTTGGGGAATGGGATCGTAGATAACGGGGGATTGTGCCGGGGAGGAGTCTCCCGCCGGAGCCGTTTCGAAATCCAATCCGCGGAGACGCATTCTTTCGATATGCCGTTCAAAAGCCTTTGCTGCCTCCTCCTTTTTTTCCTGGGGATTTGCATTCCAAAGGTCCATGATGTTCTGCATGGGATAATGCAGGTCAGGGTAACAACGCAGCAGCATTTCCAGTTCCTGTAAGTCCTGTTCCGATGCCTCGCCGGACAATTTCCCGGCAATCAGATTCCAGATTTTTTCCTCTTGCATAAAGTCTTGGCTAAACGCAGGACAGGAAAAAGTGGCAAAACCCCCAAAAGGGAATTAACTTTTTTTTAAGGATCAGGAATTTTTGAAAGAAAGGGGGATGGTCCTTTTAATATCGAAGTGGATGGCAGAGCCTATTTTACGGAGGGCGATGGCAACCTGGTTCTCCACTGTCTTTATCGAAACATGGAGTATTTCGGCAACGTCCCGGTAAGGAAGCCTGTCCTCCTTGACCAGCTTGAAGATGAGCCGGCACTTGGGAGGAAGCCCTTCAATGGCTTTTTTGATGCTGCTGATCATTTCAGCGGTGATCAGCAGTTGTTCGGGATCAAAATAGAGGCTTCGTACAATGTTTCCGAATTCTTCGATGCTGTCGGTAGCGGTCCGTTTCTGCTGTTCGAGATAATTAAGCGAAGTGTTCCGGGTGGCAACATACACATACACCCTGAAATTGTCGATTTTTTCGAGCCCTCGCCGTTTTTCCCAGATTTTGATAAACACATCTGAGACTATTTCTTCCGCGGATTGTTTTGATTTGACGTAGCTGAAAGCGAGATAATAAAGGCTGGAATAATAAGCGGTAAACAATTCCCTGTAAGCCCACTGATCATCATAGCAGGCAATCTGGTTCTGCAGGTATTTGGTCCTTTCGGCGTCGATCATGGCTAATGTCCTTATCCAGCAGGAAGCAATCAGTTTTCTAAACAATATTAATAATAATATTCCAGCTTATGTTTTTTTGACAATTTTTAAAAAAATAAAGCTGCATAGCCGGCAAACAAAACGAACCCATCGGTATTTGAGACTTATTTTCTATTTTTGCAACGCGAAAAAAGGGCGAGGAGCGAAGGAATATCGGGAGATGCCCTCAAATAAAGAACGAATCATTAATTATTGAAAGACGGTGTATAGCCACAGAATCACTGAAGAATAGATTTATTTTCAATGTCTCAGTGGCAAAAAAAATTGACCCCTGAACGGGGTTTGGACCCTTAGCTCAGCCGGTTAGAGCATCTGACTCATAATCAGAGGGTCGCTGGTTCGAGCCCAGCAGGGTCCACAAAGAAGAGCACCCCGGGATTAGACTCCGGGGTGCTTTTTTATTGGGGTTGATCGATGTGCCGCGTCGAGTCACTGATAGTATAATTCGCTTGGCGTTACAAATGCAGGCCAGTGAGGGATTCTCGACATGCAGAGCGGATTTATGGTACTAGCCCGAATTCATTTGGATTCGACTACAAAGGTTTCCCATCCGTCATAATCCCCGTCCAATTCTTTAGACTTTCTTCGCATTCGCAAAGTGATGGCAGTTGTGGACGAAAGGTCCACTTTATCCTTTCTGGATATTTGAA
>DATJYH010000032.1:0-4864 GCA_035499675.1 Puia sp. | reverse complement strand
CCAGTTTGTGGAAAGGCACCTGCACCATGCGCTCGATCTGCCGCAGCTTACCGATCTCACGGCTGTGCACGATCGACAGGCAAACACCGGTATTCCCGGCCCGGCCGGTACGTCCGCTGCGATGCGTATATACCTCAACGTCATCCGGCAGTTCATAATTGATGACATGGGTGATCCCCTGTACATCAATGCCACGGGCTGCGACATCGGTTGCGATAAGCAGTTGCAGGGTTTTTTCCCTGAATTCCCCCATCACTTTGTCGCGCTGCTGCTGCGTAAGATCACCGTGCAACGCATCAATATCATATCCTTCCCTGGTCAGTTTTTCGGCGATCGACTGCGCATCGGCCTTGGTGCGGGTAAAAACGATTCCGTAAATACCCGGGTTAAAATCAATCAGCCTCTTCAGGGTTTCATAGCGGTGATGAGCAGCCGTAACATAATACTGGTGGTCGATGTTCTTGTTAGCTGTATTCATCTTGCCCACCGTGATCTCCACCGGCTGTTGCATGTATTTTTTGCTGACCCTCCGGATTTCCGGCGGCATGGTAGCACTGAACAACCAGGTAGCCTCCCGCTTGGGGGTGTTCTGCAGGATGAATTCGATGTCATCCTGGAATCCCATGTTCAGCATTTCATCTGCTTCGTCCAGCACCACATAACTGATCTGATCCAGGTTGATCGCCTTGCGTTCAATCAGGTCAATCAGCCGGCCTGGCGTAGCCACCACTACCTGCACACCCCTGCGCAGATCGCGGATCTGCATACCGATGGAGGCGCCCCCGTACACTGCCACTACGTGCATACCAGGTATAAATTTCTTAAAGAGCTCTATTTCGTTTACGATCTGTATACATAACTCGCGGGTAGGGCAGACAACCAGGGCCTGCGGAAATTTCTTTTCCGCATCCACCAGCTGTAACAAGGGCAGGCCAAAGGCCGCGGTTTTTCCCGTTCCTGTCTGAGCCAGCCCCACCAGGTCCTTTGTCCCGCTTAACAGCACCGGGATTGCCTGTTCCTGGATCGGTGTAGGCTGGGTGAACCCCAGCGCATCCGTGGCCCTGGTCAGCTTCTCATCCAATCCCAACCCTTCAAATGTGGTCATATAGTTTAAAAATTTGCCGCGAAGGTACGATTATTGCTTGGTATTTAGGGCGTTGATAATCAGACAACGGACGGCGCTGTGTTCAAAAGTTGACTGATGACAGTTGACAGTTCACAAACCATGAATGAGCATGGTAGACAACACGCAGCCCGCATTCCGCCGCACCCGCCTATCTTATTTAATCCGGTCGATCGACTCCTGTCTCCCGGCTCACTTAATAATTTTCCTGATCTGGTTCGCATGTTCCATCAACTCCAGCAGGTAGGGATAATTTTCCTTTTCCAGGCAGCTTTTGAATTTCCTTAACTGTGAGATGTGCTCATTGAGTACATCCAGCACATTTTCCCGGTTCTGCATAAAAATCGGCGCCCACATGGCCGGGCTGCTTTTTGCCAGCCGCACCGTGCTCTCAAAACCACCACCCGCCAATTCAAAAATCGCATCCTCTTCTTTTTCTTTTTCCAGCACCGTGTTGGCCAGTGCGAAAGAAGTGATGTGGGAAATATGGCTCACATAGGCCGCATGCACATCGTGGTTAAATGCATCCATGTACACCAGGTCCATGCCCAACTGCCTGTAGATCTCCTCCATCGCTTCCAATGCATTGACATCGCTCTTTTCTTTTTCACAGATCACACAGGAACGACCGGCAAAAGCTTCTTTCACCGCCGCCTCCGGACCGCTGTATTCGGTTCCCCACATGGGGTGGGTAGCCACAAACCGCCTGCGCATGGGGTGATCTGCCAGCGCTGCGCATAAAGGATGCTTGGTAGAACCAGCATCGGCCACGATCTGGTTTTCGTTCACCAGGTCCATCACCTGTTTCACCACGGGGATGGTAACATCCACCGGTATCGCCACATATACCAGGTCACTCTTTTTTACCGCCTCTTCCAACGGCAGGCTTTCATGGATCAACCCGAGATCGAGCGCTTTTTGCACACTTGCCTGTGTACGGCTGACGCCGATGACATGCCGGGCCAGCTTTTTTTCCTGCAGCGCCAGGCTGAATGACCCACTGATCAGGCCGACACCCACAATGGTAATCGAATCAAACATCCGCTAAGATTTTAGTGCCTTTTATTGTCCTCACTCTTTCCAGGCTCTCCTGCAATTTTTCTTCGGGGCTGCAGAGGCTTACCCGGATATATCCATCGCCCGCGTTCCCGAATATGCCACCGGGTGTAATAAATACATTTGCCTGGTATAATAACTCATCGCTTAGCGCATATCCATCTACGTAAGTACACGGGATCCTTGCCCATACAAACATACCCGCCTGGGTTTTATCAAATTCACAGCCCAGCAGTTCAAGCAGGTTGTATGCGTACTCCCTGCGTCGCCGGTATACGGCATTTACCGATTCGTACCAGGACCTGGGCAAGCCGAGCGCCTTTGCCGCCGCCAGTTGCAGCGGCAAAAACATACCGCTGTCCATATTGCTTTTGAAGCGGAGCACTTCCTCCACGCGCCGGCTGTCTCCCACAAGCATGCCCACCCGCCAACCGGCCATGTTGTGCGACTTACTCAGCGAATTCAGTTCAATGACAACGTCTTTTGCGCCCGTAACTGCCAGCAGGCTCATGGGCTCATCATTGAGGATAAAGCTGTAGGGATTATCGTGAACCAGCAGGATATGATGTTTCTTTGCAAATGCCACCAAGGCATCAAAGAATGATCTGTCAGGCAACTGCCCCGTAGGCATATGCGGATAGTTTACAAACATCAGCTTAGGTTTGGGATCTGCCGCTCCCTTTGAAACCGGTTCCAGCGCGGCAGGAGCCGAGCTGAGCATTTTGTCGAGCACTTCCAGGTCGGGCATCCAGTGGTTTTCCCTGGTCAACAGGTATTCGATAACCCGGCCCCCCGCCAGTTTTACGGCGCTGCGATAGGTCGGATACCCGGGGTTCGGCACCAGGACGCCATCCCCTTCATTGAGGTAGGTCATGCAGATATGTAGGATGCCCTCCTTGGAGCCGATCAGGGGGAGGATCTCGGTATCCGGATTCAGTTCCACCTGGTACCACTGGCGATACCAGGCAGCCATCGCCTGGCGGAGTACCGGTGCCCCCTTGTAACTCTGGTAGGCATGAACGTTAGGTTTGGCGCCTTCCTCCTGCAGCACGCGGACCACATCCGGGTGCGGAGGCAGATCCGGGCTCCCGATGCCCAGGTTAATAATATTCTTCCCCTGTTTGTTCAGTGCATCGATTTCCCGCAACTTCTGCGAGAAATAATATTCGCCGATGCCTTCCAGTCTGCCTGCGAGGGTCCAGGTCCCCGCCCCGTCTGCCTGTTTTTTATCGTTTGTCTGCATATTATTTGTATATCCGGTGATCAACATCTTCGGTTTTATACGGTCCTCCCCTTTTTATAGACTCCATAAATTTTCAACTCCCGGGTGATCGGTGCAATGGTCTCGATTACCTGGTTAAATTGTTCCAGCGAGCTGAACTCCATATCCGCATGAAAAGAATATTCCCAGTTGCTGCCAGGGATGGGAAAGGACTGCAGCTTGCTGAGATTGATGCCACCATCGGCAATCGCTGTCAATACCCGGGCCAGGCTGCCACGGGAATGATCCGTGTGAAAGTTGACCGAGGCTTTATCGGCCCCCTCTATCGGGCCCGCCTGCTCTTCCCGCTGTATGATCAGGAAACGGGTATAGTTGTTTTTCATGGTGTGGATATTGGGAGCGATCACATGTAATTCGAAAAGTTCTGCCGCCAGCCTGCTGGCGATGGCTGCCACATGCTTACTGTGGTGCTGGTGGACATGTTTGGCACTTAAGGCCGTATCTTCTGTTTCAATAAGCTTCCAGTCATATTTGTCCAGGAAGTCGATGCACTGCTGCAGTGCCATGGGATGTGAGTGTACCTCCCGTATATCCTCCAGGGTGACACCCGGGTTGACAAGCAGGTGCTGCCTGATCTGGAGATAGATTTCACCGGTTACCCGGAGGCCGCTCTTCTGCAGGAGCTGGTAGTTGGGCAGGATGCTCCCGGCAATGGAATTTTCAATGGCCATCACACCGCCATCGCTTTCCTTTTTATTGGCAGCAATTCTGACCACCTCCCGAAAAGTGCCGCAGGGAATCACTTCCACCTCCCTGCCGAAAAACTGTTGGGCCGCCACCTGGTGGAAACTGCCTTCATATCCCTGGATCGAAACTTTTCCCATGTATCGTTGTTTGCTTTGTGTTGTTGCTTTCTCCCGGCAGCCTACGCCAGCGCAGTAGGCCGGGCGGAGCGATGGCAACAGATACAAAAAAAAACCCGGCTATCTGCCGGGATTCTTTATGTTAATTTTTTTTGTTTTTCTATTTCTTTAACAAAAGCAATCCCGGTCTACTGGTAAAGTAGAAATAAAAATAAAAGTAAAAATAACGGTATGCTTTCGTGGTAATCATACAATAACCTGTCAAAAGTATAAACTTATCCCGAACTGCAAAATTTATTTTGAGAGATTTTTACGATGGTCAACAACCGTCGCGCCCGGTAAAACCCTTGCCAGTGGCTCATTGCAGCCGGTTGAGAAGCTGCTGGTCAATTTTTTTAAATAGATGAAAGGGTTTGTAAACCCGCCAATTGTCGATCTCCATGAGCTCCAGGTAGCGGTTTAATTTGGCCCTCCGGAAATCGTATTGGGTCTGTTCGGGCATGTTTAATATCACCACCCATCCCTCCCTGTCATTTATCTCATCAAACCATTCTTCATAGTAGTCTTTGTCACCGCTGTGGAAATTCAGCACATTTTCGG